>CABMDX010000049.1 GCA_902385025.1 uncultured archaeon
ATGCGAGGATGCTTGTGATGCCGTATGGGAACCTGACGCTTGCCGTACCCAAATGATTTACTGCCCTTCCTGAAGGGCGGCATCTTTCGCCCATTTAATGGCTGGATAAATAATTAGCCCGGGACGGTTTTCGCCATCCTGCAACTCCGAGCTAAAAAAAAAGCTGTATAGTCCTGCAATCTACTCTAAAATCTCCACTTCTCCCGAATCCAGGTGGTAGCGCGCGCCCACGACCTTCAGCTCTCCCTTCTCAATCTTTTCTGAGAGAATTGGCTTGGATGTGCGAAGCTCTTCCACGATGTTCTTGATGTTGATATCTATCGAGTTGTTCAGCAGCTCGCTATCGTTGCTGCTATTCCTGGCCTCATCTACTGCGGGCTTGATAAAATCCACAAGGCTTACAAGATGGCCCGGAACCTCTCCGCCTTTGACTGCGGCGGTCACTGCCCCGCAGCTATCATGGCCTAAAACCAGCACGAGCGGAACGCTCAGGTGCTCGACTGCGTACTCGATGCTTCCAATTGCGACATCATCCAGCGCCTGGCCTGCAGTCCTGATCACGAAGATGTCTCCTAGACCCTGATCAAAGAGCACTTCTGGCGGGACCCTGGAGTCTGAGCAGCCCACGACAACTGCAAAGGGATGCTGACCTGAAACAAGCTCTTCCCTGCGCTCTGCTGACTGGTCAGGGTGGGTGACATTGCCGGATGCAAAGCGGGCATTTCCTTCCATAAGCATTGCCTGAGCCTCTTCGGCTGTGACTGCATTCTTCTCTTCTGCGGCTAGTGCAATGGCTGCCGTGACAAATAGCATAAAAGCTATTGCCAAATAGCTTGAAATTTTTATATTAATTCCTCCTGGACATGCTTTGGGGGAGTAGATTATTAAAAACTTTTCAGATTAAAAATATCAAATACATTTAAATTAAACGTGTTAAATCATGATAGGGAATCTTCTTGGCCCTTTGCGTGAGCACTTTTGGCACACTTGTTTTCCCATCCGGTCAATGCGGGCGGTCGCCTTCCGGATAAGTTATTCTTGAGTTGTGAATTTGAGGCCCCTTTCGCATGCGAGAAAAAAAGATGGATGGACTTCCTAGTCTGGCTACGTGCCTTCAACCCGGTCTTTTGGCGCATGAAAATGCAATGCACCTGTTCTTCGCAGATAAACCAGTTTGATGAGCACAAATGCCAATCCTCTATCCACTGTCAGCCGCACTATTGATCCAATATCTACGTCTTCAAACTCTCTCTTCCGAGATTGGTGATGTAGACTTTCGAGATAGAATTCGGGAGCGTCAGGCTCGAAGGATATTCGCTGGTCATGATATCTACATGCCCTGATTTCTTCATGAGCTTCAGCCGATTCCCCAGCTCCACCTGGTCCATTCCAAGGACCAGATTGACCTTGACAGGGCTGACAAAAGACTTCGGAGAAAGCTCCTCAATTGCCTTTAGAATCTTCATGTCGATATCGTCCATATTTTTCACCCTGCTGTATTATCTGGCTGATTAGATTTATACTGTCCTATTCCCTTTCTTCCCAGTTCGAGCCCTCCACCTTTGCTCTGGTATCAGGCATCTCCTGCCATCTCCCACAAGATCCTCTCTTCCTGCCATTCGCAGCCCCTCCCTGACAAGATCGTAGTTCTTCGGATCCCTGTACTGCAACATGGCCCTCTGAATCCTCTTTTCCCGGCCTTTGGGAACATGCACCATCTTTCCGGTGAAGGGGTCCTGGCCGGTGTAGTACATGGCGGTGGAGACAGTGAGCGGCGTCGGAGTGAAGTCCTGCACCTGCTCAGTGTACAGGTGATTGTCACGCAGATACTCCGCCAGATCGACCATGTCCCTGACAGTGCAACCAGGATGCCCGGACATGAGATAGGGCAGAACGTACTGCTCCTTTCCAGCAGTCCGTGATGCGGCACTAAAGCGCTCCCTGAAGGCGTCCAGAACCTCTCTTGGAGGCTTATGCATGCACGCTGTTACCTCAGGCGAGATATGCTCGGGCGCAATCTTCAGGTGTCCTGAGACATGGTACTGGCAAAGCTCCTGCAAATAGGGAGATGAATCCGCCATAATCAGATCGTGCCTGATTCCTGAGCCGATGAAGACCCTTTTGACGCCGGGAATACCGCGCAGGCGGCGTAGGAGCTCCACAAGTCGGGAATGATCCGCGCTCATGCTCGGGCAGTCTGCAGAGCAGAGCTTATCAGAGCACGCTCCGAGCTTTCCCCAGCGCGGGCAGACGAGACCATACATATTTGCAGTCGGCCCGCCCACATCCTGGATGATGCCCCCAAAGCCCTTCAACTTGGTCAGCTTCACTGCCTCACGAACGATGGAGTCAATGCTGCGGCTCTGCACGATCCTTCCCTGGTGATGCGTCAGCGCGCAAAAGGAGCAGGAGCCAAAGCAGCCTCTGTGGCTGGTGATGGAGAACCTGACCGGCTCCAATGCCGGCACAGGCTCCCGGTAGGAGGGATGAGCCTCGCGGCAAAAGGGCAGCTCGTAGATATGATCCAGCTCCGCTGCCGCCAAAGGAAGCGCAGGTTTGTTCTGAATTATGATCGTCTTTGGGTGCGGCTGGACGACCGTGCGCCCCCGGAATGGGTCCTGCTCTTCATAATGCATTCGAAAGGCCTGGGCGTATTTTTTCTTATCCGAGGAGGCTTCTATGTAGCCAGGAATTACCTGGCAATCTCGGAGTGGCGCGCTGCGCCAGCGGCTGGGCTCCTCTTTTACGGTCGTTCCTGCCACATCCCGGATCTCGGAAATTCGCTCTCCGGTCTCCAGGCGCATTGCCACCTCCAAGAGCGGCCTCTCGCCCATTCCATAGACCAGCAAATCGCCTGGCGCATCCGCAAGAATGGACTGGCGAACCGAGTCCGACCAGTAGTCGTAGTGGGCAAACCTGCGCAGGCTGGCCTCAATTCCGCCGAGAATTATGGGCGTGCCCGGGAAAAGGGAATGCACTTTATTCGCATAGACGATCAGGGCCCTGTCCGGGCGGCGCAGGACTCCGCCCGGAGAATAGACATCAGAGCTGCGGCGCTTCAGGTTGGGCGTGAGGTTGTTGACCATTGAGTCCACATTGCCTGAAGATATCCCAAAGAAGAGACGCGGGCGTCCCAGACGGCAGAAGTCCTCGTCTTTTTTCCAGTCAGGCTGAGAGATTATGCCCACGCTGTATCCTGCATTCCATAAAACCCGCCCGATCAATGCCATCCCAAAGGAGGGATGATCGACATAAGCATCACCGCTTACGAGTATTATGTCGAATTCCTCAATTCCCAGCCTTCTTCCTTCCTGCTGGGACAATGGAAGGATGCGAGGTTGCGCCATCATCACAAGGCAGAAGTCTGTCAGTTGTCATATACTCTTCCAAGGCAACTATAAATTCAAGAAAATCCAGGTAGTGTGCGGGAGACCGGCAATGAGCATTTCCAGAAGATTTCTGAGCATAATGGTAGCAACGGCCATATTCTTGAGCCTCACCTCAGTAGCTATCACATTCGATATATCCACGGGCCAGAGCATTCAGGAGGCTCTGAATGCAGCCGGGCCCGGCGACATCCTGGCAGTTCGTGGCGGCTCCTATCATGAGAGCCTGAACATAACCAAGCCCGTCATTCTTGCAGGATCAAATCATCCGCTGCTCGATTCGGGCGCAATTGGCAGCGCAATAACCCTTCGAGCCGATGGAATCACGGTGCAGGGATTCGACATAAGATCGACCCGCCAGACCGGGATCCGAGTCCTCTCCAGCAAAAATATCCTCGTGAATAATACCATAAGCGGCTGCCTGGATGGGTTGAGAGTGGACTATAGCCGCGGAAATTTCATAGCATTCAATGATATAAACAACAACACCAATGGCGTAACCCTATATGCCTCTTCGGGAAATACTATTCGGAATAATAATATTCGTGATAACAATATCAATGAGGAGAGTGACTGCGGCATCTTTTTGATCCATTCCCAGGACAACCTCATTCTTGGAAACGAGCTGATGGAAAACGGCGACACATCCATATCGCTTCGCTCCTGCAGAAATAACACATTGCAGGGCAATAATGTCAGCCATAACGACTGGTATGGCATCTCGCTTTCGGAAGCCAGCAACGGCAACCTCCTCCTGGAGAATCACGCAGACAGCAACAGGGATGCAGGAATCTATCTGGACAGCTCCAGAGGTAACGTTCTGAGGGGAAACACCGCCTCTGACAACTCACGGGGCATATACCTCTCCTTCGACAGCAATGACAACCTTCTGGAGAAGAACAGCGTCTCCGGCAACGACAAAGGATTTCATCTCGCAAATCATGCCGGCAACAATACGCTGTGGGGCAACACGGCGAAGAATAACGGATACGGCATCTACCTTTCCTTTTCCTCAGGCTGGAATCTGATATTCCAAAACCGGCTGATTGATAACGGCTGTAATGCCTACGACATGGCCAAGACCAACCGCTGGGATAATGGCAGCATTGGCAACTACTATAGCGACCTTGGGAAGGTATTCTATGTTCCTGGCGGATCGGGAGTGGATAGACATCCAATGTCGTAGTTGCATGACTCGTGGCCATTTGCATATTTTTTTTAAATTAGTTTAAAAATAGAAAAGACATCTCCCTATCTTGGCTGGCTTCGAGAGTCGGCAAACTTGTTTAGGACTGCTGGAAGGACGAAGGTCGCCAGGCCGAAGATGACAATGGCAAGAAGTTGATCATTCATGGAAGACATCACAATCACCTCCAAAAAAGTAAGATGTAATTCATAATTAATAATAGTTACGACTATTCCCTGATGAGATCTTTTTTGGCGCATGCCACCGAGGATGGGCGGCAGAAAGGAAAAAGCGAATAACAGAAAAATAGAACAACATGAAAAAGGAAACAAAAGAAAAAGAGGAAACTGCGCCTCGCTCCCGTGCTTTCTAGATGAACTTGGGCCTCTCCGAGAGCTTTTGCGGCAGAGCCAGTCTGCGCCAGGGCTTGCCTTTTGTCTCCTCCTGGATGCGGCTGTGCAAATCCTCTGGGCTCATCTTGGCCTTAGCTGCAGATTTGGGCAGGGACTCGGCGCGAATGGTAACGGTAAGCTCGCCTGAGGCCATCTCCTCATCTCCAATGACCACCACATACGGCACCCACTCCCGGCCCGCATCCCGGATCTTCTTGCCCACCGTCTCATCGCGGTCGTCGACATCCGTCCTGAATCCGATCTTCTCCGCGACCTCAAGCGCCCGCGCCAGATGCCTCTCCGCGACGGGAATGACCCTGACCTGAGTGGGCGACAGCCATGTCTGCAGCATTGGCAGCTTTCCTTCTTCAGAGAGGCGGGCCGCCTTCTCGAGGAGCGCATACATAACCCTCTCGATGGCTCCAGAGGGCGAGCAGTGAAGCAGAATAGGCCGATCTCTCTCGCCTGCCTCGTCAACATAGGTGATGTCGTAGCGCTCTGCATTCTCCACATCGATCTGCACGGTGGACAGAGCGCTGGCCTTGTCCAGGGTATCTACGAAGTTGAACTCGAACTTGAGAACGAAGTAGAAGAACCTCTCATCCCACATCTCGATAAGAACCGGCTTCTCGACAATGTCCACCAGCCCCTCAATGAACTCGCGATTCTCACGATAGAAGTCCTTCGTGAACCTTATGGCAACCTCATAGTCATCAAGGTCCAGGCCAACTGCCTTCAAGACGGATATGCTGGCCTGATACTGCTTGCGAAACTCCTCCATCGCGGACTTCATGTCGCGTGTCAGGGTATGCATGTCCGGCATGGTGAAGGCCCTCAGGCGCCGGATGCCCACCAGCTCGCCGCGCTGCTCGCGCCGGAAGGAGTATCTGGTGATCTCAAACATCTTCAGGGGCATCGACTTGTAGGATATGGTCATGTCATGGCCCATGAGGAACTGGCCGAAGCACGCGGCAAAGCGCAGGAAGAGCCTCTTCTTGTCCGCTTCAATCTGGTACTGTCTGGGAGGGAAGCGATCCAGATACTTCTTGAGGGTGGGGTGCGCCATATCGTACATGATAGGAGTCTCAACCTCCATGGCTCCCATATCCGTGGCCCTGTCGAGCACATAGTTTTCCAGGAGGGACTTGACAAGCCTGCCCTTGGGGTAGTAGCGCATGTTTCCTGGGTCCGATCCCGGCTCATAATCCACTAGCTCCAAGCGCCTCATCAGCTCCACATGGGGCGGGACCTTGTCTACGGCTCTTGCTTTGGATATCTCGTAGTTGGTGAACTTCTTTAGATTCTCGTGGCCCTGGAAGTCGAATTTGTCCGCATCGATGAGGTTGCCCTGCTGATCCAGAATCTTCC
>CABMDX010000050.1 GCA_902385025.1 uncultured archaeon
TAAGAACGGCACACTGGTAGATAGAAGCAGCCCTGCCATCTGCAGTTATCCCTGTGCCTACACTATATGCAGTCTTTTGGGAAATGAGCTATCGATCCATACAATCTGGTACAGCAACAGGACAGTCCTGAACACTGCCAAGAAGGAGCTCTTGGATGCCCAGAAAAATGTGTCCTTGGCAGAAGGAAGGCCCACCGATCGGGATGCACCCCAGGGCCTGTCCAATGAAGCATCGCCCAGGAATGTCATAGTAATGATCGGAGATGGCATGGGCTATGCACAGCTCACTGCTGCCAGGTGGGAGAAAGCTGAAGAAAACCTGAGCATCTACCAAAACACATCTTTGAATATGGATCGGATGGAGTATGATGGGTACGTATCAACCAACTCCTATAACAGCTTTATAACTGATTCTGCCGCGGCGATTACGGCCATAGCTGCCGGACAAAAATCGGCAAACGATGTATTGAATCAGGACCATACCGCGATATGGAAGAAAAAAGATGGCAAAAACCTTACCACAATCGCAGAAACAGCGAAGATGGACGGCTATGCTGCTGGCGCTATAACAACCACCAGAATTACTCATGCCACACCTGCGGGATTCTATGCCCATATCAACGACAGAGATAGCGAGGCTTCAATCGCACAGGAGCTCCTGGCGAGTGGATTGGATGTAGCCATGGGTGGCGGATACAAGTACTTTATTGCAGAAAATCAAATCACGCCCTTCGGTGGGAGGAGCAAGAGGGACGATAACAGGGACTTGATCAACGAAGCCCGCAAACTCGGTTATACATTTGTCTATAATGCTTCTGCCCTCAATTCTGTGAATCTCAATTCCACGGGGAAGCTCCTTGGCATATTCGATGATGATCATATGCTCTATGAGATACAGAGAACCAAAGGGACAAGGAACGATGAGCCAAGCCTGGCTGTTATGACCAGTAAGGCTATTGATGTTCTATCTAAGAATCCGCGGGGCTTTATCCTCCTGGTGGAGGGCGGAAGAATTGACCATGCAGGCCATGCCAGATCTTACAGCAATGTCACTTCCGAGACCCTGGCCTTTGATGATGCAGTCAGGGTGGCCCAGGACTTCCAGAAGCTTAGCCGCAATACATTGATCATAGTAACCGCGGACCACGAGACAGGGGGCCTGAATCTGGGTGCAAGGAATGTGACGGACTATCCAAAAGGGATGGTCCCATTCTTTGGAGCCGGACTTCTTAAGATTCCTGGATCTCAAAATAATTATACTCTGGCCACGGAAGCACCTCATAGCGGCGTGGACGTGCCCATTATGGCCAGCGGTCCGGGTGCGGATAAGGTCAGTCGCGGAAGGTTGAACAACACCCAAATATACGGGCTCATGAAGGAGGCCCTGGGCCTCTAATTCTTTTTGGAAAAAGGGGTGGGATTGATGCCAGATAGAATTGTCAACGATACAACAGAAGATGATTTTATTGAATTTGTCAGATGCTCCGAACGGCTGCGCTGTGCGGGAATATCTTCAGAGGCTATTGATAATATGGCCCTTCGCAGTCATATCTGCCTTTTCTCTGGAAGGTGCTTCGCTCGAATGGAGAATGTCTTCCTGGGAGCCAGGACTTGCTTATTCGGCTGGATTGGGAGGTGACAAGAAAAATGATTTTGGCAATTTCATTGATAAAGGTAGTTCCTGATCAAGAGAAGGCAGTCTATTATGCCCTTAAAGATATTGACGGTATCAGGAGTATGTATCATCTATTTGGAGATCACGATTTCCTTTTGATTCTGGAAGCGGAAGACTCATCCGATCTGAATCAAACTCTGGACAAAATCATCGAGGTAAACAGCGTCAGTGCCATGCAGACCATGTTAGCGGGATCTTCAAGAGGGTTTCAGAGGCACGTAAACGAGATATGTGGAGAGGCGTGCAGGATCGATGGTGGCAAAGAACTCTGCCTTAATGCATTTCCATAAGGATCTCAGTCCTTCTTTTTTTCCGGGGCGCAGTAAATCTCCGGGAGAAGGCTCTGTATGCTCCGAAAATCGTTTAGCAGCTTTGTGCCCTTGGCTGTGGTTGTATATGTTACGATCGAATCTTTTTTGGTTTCCAGGAGCCCGTTCTTTGTCAGAATATCAATATAGGGAACGACTGTTCTAAAATTCAGATTAGCCTGATATACGATCCTGGTCTTGCTTGCTCCTTTGCTGCAAATATCCAGGATTTGAGAAATTATGGCATCTTTGCTCCTCTTCATCTCATCCCCCATCTCTGCATTGTTATTTTTCCCACATATTCGACCGTTTTCCCGAACATATTCAAATAATTTCTCTGGAAGGATGTCCTGAATAAGCTAAATTTCGCTCATCCAGCAATATTGCTTTAGACACACAAGGGAAATATAAGTTTATCGCACCCGTCACCGTCGGCACAATTGCATCGTCGGGCTCTATGTTAGATAACCTATATCCCCTCACAAAACCCTATAAACCAATATGATATCGATCTCCCCTGAAGAGATGAAAGCACTTGATGCTAATTGTGAGCATTTTGGACTGCTGCCCTTGCAGCTCATGGAAAATGCAGGGAGCGCCCTGGCTCGTGAGATTGCGGCCAGATCTACTGGAAATCGGATAGCAATAGTGGCAGGTCGCGGAAACAATGGCGGCGATGCCCTCGTCGCCGCTCGCCATTTGAGCGGATTTTATACAACCGTCTATCTCCTGGGCAGATCGAAAGATATCACTACAGATGAGGCCAGGAGGAACTGGGATATTCTCTCTTGCCTTGGATTTGATCTGCGGGAGATCAAAGATCCTTCGGACATCTCTCTCCAGGAATTCGACCTGGTGGTAGATGCCATCTTTGGAACGGGCGTTCATGGCACTGTCAAGGGTCTGGAGGCTCTGGCCATAGACGCCATCAACAGCTCAAACCGTCCGGTGATCTCTGTGGACATTCCCAGCGGCCTTGGCACCAACAAGGTCGTATTGGCGGACAGTGTGGTGACATTTCACCGGGCAAAGCCCGGATTGAAGGGGCAGTTCATTGTCGCGGATATCGGCATACCGCCTGCCGCAGAATTTTTCGTAGGCCCCGGAGACCTTGGGCTGGTTGGAAAACGTGGCTCTGAGAGCCACAAGGGAGACAGCGGGCGGATTCTGGTCATCGGCGGCGGGCCGTACACCGGTGCTCCGGCCCTGACGGGATTGGCGGCTCTTCGGGCAGGCGCGGACGTGGTCACGGTGGCCACACCGCAAAGCTCCTCGTCCACAATCGCTGGCTTTTCACCAAACTTGATTGTCCGGGAGCTTTCTCGTGATCATCTATGTCCCGATGATCTGAGCGTTCTGAAAGGACTGATA
>CABMDX010000051.1 GCA_902385025.1 uncultured archaeon
CCTCAACACTTCTTACAGTCAGGTCCTTCTCAGAGAACATTTGTTATTCCTCCAGCATTTTCAGGAACATTTGGTGAATGCGCCGGTCATCCGTCAGCTCGGGATGAAAGGCTAGCGCCAGGATATTTTTCTGCCTGGCGGCGACTATTGCTCTGCCAACGCGCGCCAGAACCTCTACCTCTTTGCCCACTCTGGCAATGGCCGGGGCGCGAATGAAGACTGCACGATAAGGCTTATCGAGGCCTGCTACCTTCAGGTCAACCTCAAAGGACTCCTTCTGCGGCCCGAAGGCATTTCTGCTGATAGTGGTGTCCATCAGCCCAAGCGGCTGCACCTTGCTGTCTCCCTCGATCTCCTTTGCAGCCAGCACCAGCCCGGCGCATGTGGCCAGGATCGGTTTTCCGGCAGCATCTGCCGCCTTCAGCTCCTCATTCAGTCCAAAACGAGTCAGCTCTCGGCAGATGGTAGTGCTCTCCCCGCCCGGCAGGACCAGTGCCTGGCAAGTCTCAATCTGGCCTCGCTTTCTGACCGCTACTACCTCTCCCGTGAATGCCTTTTGCATTGCCAGGACGTGCTCGGATACATCGCCCTGCAGGGCCAGAACTCCGATCCTTGCCACTTACCAGCCCCTCGTCTGCAGAGCTTCGGCCTCGGGAATCGTGGCCGCATCCATTCCCTTCATGGCGGCGCCCAGTCCCTTGGATACCCTGGCGAGCAGCGCGGGATCGTCGTAGTTATGCACTGCCTCGACAATGGCCGCTGCCATGGCAGCAGGGTTTTCGGATTTGAATATACCTGATCCCACGAAGACACCATCGGCACCAAGCTGCATCATCAGTGCTGCGTCGGCAGGCGTTGCCACGCCACCGGCCGCGAAATTTACCACTGGCAGGCGCTGCATGCGAGCACATTCTGCTACAAGATCGAAATCTGCCTCGATCTCGCGTGCCACCTTCATGAGCTGCAGATCATCCATGCCCTTCAGGCTCCGGATCTGGCCCTGGATCATCCTCATGTGCAAAACAGCCTGGCTCACGTCTCCAGTCCCTGCCTCACCTTTGGTTCTTATCATGGCCGCACCCTCCTTGATGCGCCTGCAAGCCTCACCAAGGTTTCGAGCGCCGCAGACGAAGGGGATGGTGAATTTTGTCTTCTCAATGTGGAATTGGTCGGCTGGAGTCAGAACCTCCGACTCGTCCACCATGTCCACACCAAGGGCCTCCAGGATCTGAGCCTCCACAAAGTGGCCAATCCTTGCCTTGGCCATGACGGGGATGGTTACGGCCTCGATTATCGCCTCAATGACTGCCGGGTCCGCCATCCTGGCCACACCTCCCATCTTGCGGATGTCCGCGGGCACAGCATGTAGAGCCATCACGGCTACGGCTCCTGCCTCTTCGGCTATGGCTGCCTGTTCTGGTGTGGTGACATCCATGATGACGCCACCCTTCTGCATCTTTGCGAAACCGCGTTTAAGCAGTTCCGTACCAAATCTAAGATTTTCAAGCTCCATGAATTGCCCCAAGCATTCTTAAGAGCGAGGCTAATCTTGTCGAGAATAAATAAGCTTTGCTACCGTCAAAGCGCGATATCTGTCCCTAGATCGCTGCATTTAAAAAAAGAGGGTGCTGCAGTCTCACACCCTCATGGCATATAGTTTTCGTAAATGTAGATATCCTTGTCTCCATTGCGATCGTCCGTCCAGACAATCCTTCCCGTCCTTATGCGCGGCTCGGTCTGGTTGCCGACATCGGTGCAGATGGCTTTCTCCTTCTTGACATTCTGGTCGTAGGCATAAATGTCCCAGTTGCCGTTGCGATTATCCTGCCAGACCACTGTATGGCCGTCAGTGGCCGGATTAATCTGATCGCTGGTATCGCTCGTCAGAGCAACAGCATTCTTGCCCTGCCTGTAGAGATAAACATCCCAATTGCCTTTCTTGTTGTCCTGGTAGACCGCAAAGTCTCCTCCGGTGCGCGGGTTAATGCCGTTGGGCGGATAGTCCGGCGTGGCCTCTTTTTCGAAGAGCGGCCTCATATAAACCATATAGCCGAAGTAACTCTTCCGCAAATACGACAGATAGTCGTCGCTCAGGGATATGGGAGTGACGCTGTCCAGACCATAGACCAGCTCTGTGGAGTTGTCTATGGCCATATCATAAGTTCTAATACACCAGTAATCCTGGAGCTTATATTGGTTATCCGGATTTCTGGCGACCCAGGCGATGATGTTGCCTTTGATATCGGGATACATATCCTCATAGGGACTTGCCGCCAGCGGCAATTCAAGTTCCTGAGACAAGCTGTAGACATAAACATCCGGATTCGAGGTGCGATTATCTGTCCATGCCACATAATATCCCACGTTATCATTTCCACCCACTACGGGATTGCTCTGATCTCCCGGTGCCCGGCAGATAACGCTCGTCTGGCCCGCTGCTACGGGCATGGACCTTGGTTTGCCCGTTAGAGCATTTTCCCAGACCAGCTTCTTGTCCAGGCAGGGCTTGACCTGGCCGGGTCCTGCCTGGACCAGCTCATCCTTCCAGTTGCTCAGGTCAAGCTTGCGAATGGATGTATCAATGCCTGTACCATCCACATAGGCAATATTTTTGCCAGATACTACTGGATTCGTCTGAATGCCTGGCCGGGGATAGGTCTTGCCCCATTTCTTGTCCCAGAAGTAGTAGGATATATCTCCTGTTTTGCTATCCTCCCATGCAATGGTATTTCCGCTAATGTCAGGGTAGACCTGATCTCCTTCTGCCGTTAGCTTGGTCTCATTGCCCGATATCAGGTCTTTCACATAAACGTCCCAGTTGCCGTTGCGATTGTCCTGCCAGACCACCAGATCTTCGTTGATGATTGGGTACATCTGCTGACCAGCACCCTTGTATATTGGAGTAGTCTGGCCGGTAGTCAGGTTTTTCATATAAATGTCCCAGTTGCGGCTGGAGTTGTCCTGCCAGACGACCCTGTTGCCTGAGATGGATGCCCAGACCTGGTCGCCCTTTCCGCTTGCCAGGACGGATTCTGTGCCGTTGGTGATATTCTTCATATAGATATCCGAGTCCCCGTTTCTGTAATCAGACCATATCACTATATCTTTGCATGCTCTCGGGTAAAGCTCGTCGTGGTCTCCCTTGGATATTGGCATCTCGGATCTTGTGAGGAAATTGAAGCCGTAAATATTCCAGTTGCCGCCACGATTGTCGCTCCAAACCAGCAGGCTGCCGTTTGTGCTCGGGAAATCGGTGGAAAGCATCAGCAATGGATCGGAATTTATGTATCTCATCTTGATCTGCGGGAAACCGTTACCGTTGTCCATCCAGACTATCCTGTTGTCGCTCATGATCTTGGAGGAAAGGTAGGGCTTCACCTGGTATGGATCGCCTTTTCCGTCATTGGGCGCCTGCTGCATGGGGAGCGTGGCCACGGGCACCTCCACTTTCCGCGTCAGATCATAGAGGTATATATCGGGATCGCCAGTTCTCACATCCAGCCAGGCTACATAATTTTTATACACTACAGGATATCCCTGGTTGGCTGAATCCGTCACCACCGCTCTTTCCGTCTTGGTTGCAAGATCATAGGTGTAAATATCCCAATTCTTGTTCCTTCCGTCTGCCCAGACCACGGTATCTCCCCAGATCCAGGGCTGAGCCTGCCGGGCGGTATTGGTGCAGATCGGGGTCTCCTCCCCGGTGGTGAGGTTATAGAGGTAGACGTCCCATTTATCGTCACCAGCTCTCGAATCAATCCAGACGACTCGATCACCACTAATCACCGGCGAGAGCTTCAGAGACTTGAATGTAGTAAGCTGCTTTTCTTTTCCTTTGGCGATATCATAAAGGTAGATCTGCTCTCCGCCGGAGCGTTTGTCGATCCAAATAATATTGTCCCCATCGATCATTCCGTAGCGGTGATCTGTGCTGTCGTTCGTAACCTGCTGTGTTTTATTTGTCCGCAGATTATGGAGAAATATATTGAGGTTGCCCTTGCTCTTGTCAGTCCAGATTACATTGTCGCCACTAGTGTCCGGGCTGCTGTGATCATAATCCGTGTTGGTTATAGTCTTCTCTTCTGCCGTTGTGGCATTGTAGAGATAGACATTGAATTGCCCATTTCGGTTATCAGTCCAGACGATTTTATCTCCAGAGATGGAGGGATTGGTATGATTGAACGGTCCACTGGTTATGGCCTCATCTGCCAGGATATCCAGGGCCCACATGCGAATGTCCGGGTCTTTAGGTCCTCTGCTATAATCCGTCCAGACGACACCCCGCTTGCCAAGAGCAGGCTCCATCTTTATAGTGCCTTCAGCGACGGCGGTCTCCTTGCCTGTTTTTATGTCATAGAGGTCGATGTCTGTGCCATTGTTGAGGTAAGCGATGAGGTCGCCATGTACTCTCGGGTCGGTCTGCTTTCCTGGTTTGGTGATGGTTTTCGTTTTATGGGTCGTCAAGTCCTGAAAGGCAATATCTTGCTCGCCGGTGCGGTTATCGGCCCAGGCCACGATATTGCCATCGACGGAAGGAAAAGACTGGTCATTGGGCCCATTGGAAACTGCAGTCTCTTTGCCGCCGGCAATATCATACAGGTAGATATCAAAGTCGCCAGAGCGCTTGTCCATCCAGACCACTTTATCATGGCTGATCTTGGGCTCTATAGCTTCACCCTGGCCTGAGGAGATCGTTTTTTCTTTCTGGGTCACATAATCATAGAGATGAATTTTATAGGTTCCATCGCGGTCATCCGACCAGACCACAAGGTTGCCGCTGATGTCCGGCTGAGTCTGGTTTCCCGGCGCTGTGACGACGTCGGACTCAGTTCGGTTGACGACATCATACATGTAGATATCCGCATTTCCGGAGCGCATGTCCTGCCAGACGATACGCTCTCCGGATACCGCCGGATTGAGCTGGAAGAAGGGATTAATGCAAACCCATCTTTCCAGGCCGGTCTCCAGGTCGTACATGAATATATCATAGTTTCCGCTCCTGTTATCTGACCAGGCTACGATATGTCCTTCAATCGCGGGTTGTATCTGCTCTGAGCCCACCGTGATGGCTATGGGGCGCTCTTTCCCAAATTCCATCCCGCTGGCAGCGCCCATAAACAACAGCGCTGCCATTATGACCATGACTGAAATTGCCTTTTTCATCTCATCACTCTACGATCCATGATGTTTCCTTTTGCGACCTTACATCGGTGCTCATGCGAACCAATATAAGGACTTTTCTCGACGTTTGACGTTATTTCTCTGATGGGGATATTTGCTGCATCCTTGGATACAAAAGGAGAAACGAAGTCTAAACCACCAACGAATCGGGGTTCTGACCAGCGTTACCAGGAAGAGGGCCAGGAGCAGCCATCCCAGGACTGATTCCGGTGCTGCGAGGTATCGGTAGATGCCGACGGAATACCATTTCACCTGGCTCTTGGCAGTGAAGACCATGGTGCTCCGAATCCGGCTTTGCCCTGCATGCATGCTCCTTTGAAGCAGGCCTCTTTCCGGAATATCGAGCCGCTTATGTCCAGGCCCTCTCGAAGCATGGCCTGCTCGAAATTCACCATTCCTAAAAGGTCGCAGTCTCTAATCTGGATATTGGAGGCCACAATGCTTTTAGTCTGCTCTCGTCCAGGGTAGCGCTCGACTGGAAGGTCGATCGGATGAATATCGAGGTCTCCGGCTAGGCCACATGATCGCATATAGCCGGATCGCCATTCTCGATTCTCTCCAGGATATCGCTGCTGGCCAGGATTATGGCGGGATATGGCTCCTAAGCCGTTGAGAAAGCCTCAGAGAATGAGATCTTCTTTGGATTCTAATCTTTTTTGGGAGGAAGTCCTGGCTATTTAGCGCCGACGAATGGGATCGCATGAATTTCGCAGGTAAATTTGGTTCTCCTCTCAAATTAGCAATGACTATATATTCCTTCTGTCAACCCGTACCACACCGGGAGGAACCGAGTTGAAGGATTATCTCACAATGGATGACGTCATGCTTGATAATAAAAGGGTCCTGGTAAGAGTGGACTTCAACTCACCCATGGACCCCAGCGGAAACATTCTGGATGATAAGCGAATCAAGAGCCATTTGGAGACGCTGCGTGCTCTGGAGGACTGTCGGGTGGTCCTCATGGCTCATCAGAGCCGGGCAGGCAAGAAGGACTATACCACGCTGGAGGTTCATGCCCGCCAGGCTACAAGGCTTCTGCGCCGAGATGTTACCTATATCGATGACATCTTCGGCTCTCATGCTCGGGAGGCCATAAAGTCCCTGGAGCCGGGAGAGGTCCTGCTCCTGGAGAACACCCGCTTTTATGCGGAAGAGAATATGACTCGTTCGCCCGCGGACCATGCCAAGAGCCACATGGTGAAGAAGCTGGCGCCTCTTTTCGATCTATTCATCAATGATGCCTTTGCCGTATCACATCGCTCACACTGCTCCGTGGTCGGCTTCACTGAGGTTTTGCCCAGCATTGCCGGGCTTCTCATGGATAAAGAGATCACTGCGCTGGATAAGGGTCTGAAGGGGCATGAGCACCCAACAGTCTTCTCTTTGGGGGGGACCAAAGCAGACGACTCCATCAAGGTCACTCAAAATGTTCTTGGTCGCGGCGGTGCCGATAAGATCCTGACCTCCGGCGTGGTCGCTACCGTCTTTATGATGGCTGCAGGAATGGATGTTGGCGAAGCCAATCGCAAGTTCGTGGAGGATCAGGAGTACCTTGACCAGATACCCATCGCGGCCAAGCTCCTCAAGGAGTATCCTGGCAAGATCGCCATGCCTGTTGATCTGGCATTGAATAAGAACGGCGAAAGAGTGGAAATTTCCGTGGATAAGCTTCCCACAGATCTGCCCATAGCGGACATTGGTCTTGAAACCATCGTCGGCTACAGCAAGGATCTGAAAGATGCCAAGGTCACAGTTCTCAATGGGCCTACCGGCATCTTCGAGCAGGAGAATTTCAAGCTGGGAACCTCAGAGCTGCTGAAGGCAGCCACCGAGTCGGACTATTCCATTGTCGGCGGAGGCCATAGCGTGGCGGCTATCGAGCAACTGGGTCTCGAGGCCAAGTTCTCGCATGTGAGCATGGGCGGTGGAGCAAGCATTACTTATCTATCGGGCGAGCCCTTGCCAGGCATAGAGGCCTTGAAGAAGGCTGCCCTTCGGGCGCGCAAGGCCTGAAAGCCATTTTTTTTTGGTGCTTCACGAAGTAAAATTAGGGCAGGCTATCCGCAGTCCTTTTTGCGCACAGATCCAGCAGAGCTGCTGGCTTTGCTCTTGCTTCCAGGGCTGCTGCCGCTTTGTGGCCGCCGCCCTCGCCTCCATGTACCTCTGCAATGCCGCGCATGATCTCTGCCAGGTCCAGCCCCGCCCTTGCGGCATCTCGACCGGCCCTGCTGCTGATGCGTACCAGGTTTCCATGTCTTCCTGCAGCAAAGGCCACATCGGCACCAAGCTCCACAAGTGCCATGGCAGCCGAGCCCTCGAAGGAATTTATTTCGGTCGTGGCAATCAGCCAAGGGCCCTTGCGTTCTATCTTTGCCCTTGAGGCGGCCTTCAGGGAGGCAATCCTCTGGGAGATATCGGCAGGAACGGACAGGGCGCTTTGTGCCTCTTCATAATCAAATCCGCCTGCCTCCAGAAGCTCTGCGGCAGTCCGGAAAGTTGAGGGCGTCGCTCTCTTGAAGCGGCCCGTGTCTGAGATCATGCCCACCAGAAGACCAAGCACCATATTCCGGCTGGCTGTCTTTCCGTTCTCCCTTAAAATCGTCCAGACGATCTCTGCGGTGGATTTGGCAGGCTTCTGGATGAAGAACAATGCATCATGCAGCATTCCCGTGTCCTGATGGTGGTCCACCAGGGCATATTTTGCCAGGGGAGTGTCTCCCAGTTGCAGTCGCACAGAGGTGTCCACCACAACGACCAGATCGTAGTCCTTTGTTGTGGGATTTATCAACACCTGTGCGCCGATAATGCCTGCCAGGGCCTGGCCCGTTCGGCTGAGATCATCAACGGCCCCAAGAGAGCCGCCAAAGGCCTGCTGTAGGGCAAAAGCGCTCCCGATGGCATCGGGATCGGCATTTCGGTGAGCGAGATAGAGAACTTGCTCATACTTGCCGACGTGTTCTCCAAAATCGCTCTCGCCAATCTGCATGGCTCATGTGTTTTTGCATCCGCGATTGATATAGGTTGTCTTCGAAATAAAAAAAGGATTTTATGCCGGGATCACGGACAGGGCAGTGTCAGAATCGATGCGTTTCCAGTCTCAAGCTGAATGTGAATATTTGCATATCCTGAATACATGCCGCTCATCGAGTATATTGGCGTTGCAGTGGAACTCTTCTGAATCCTGGCACCGATCTTGGCAGTTCCCTCTATCTCGGACTTGATGTCGTAGACGGAATTCTGGTCGGTCTGGCTAATGGATGTATCTTTGACGAGGTCGGTTATGTCTGAGTAGCTCTCGGAAAATTGGGAGCCGACCTCATAATTCTTGGAGCATAAGGCATTCTTGAGATCGCTTTGGGTGACGCCGGCGAATTTGGCGGGTTTATTCTGGTAGACACCCCATTCATTGGCCCATATCTCGTCGTAGCCATCGGGATAGCCGCCGTAGACCTGGGCGTCGATGGTTCTGGAGATTGTGCCGGTGCCTCTTGTTCCCATGACCAGCTTTTGACCTGCAAGGCCGGATTCCGTCTGATAAATGCGCATGTCGCTCGAATATCCTGAGGCATAAATCCAGGAATGCTCGGTGAGGTTTTGCGGAACGCCCCTGGCCAAAGGAAAGAAAATATTAGTGCTGGTGATAATACATAGCGCCGACAGTAATAACAACCCTTGCCACCATCTCATCTGAACACCTCGACCCAGAGCGTTACTTGATAGTGCATTGAATATAAATCTGATCCCTAGCCCATTCTATCCTATTTGGGCTTCTTGCACCTCTGCCTGATGTCCGCCAGGCGCAGATCCAGAGATGTTTTCAATTCGGGCGATATGGCGGCTCCGTAGCAATCCATCCTGGCGGCGATCGCCAGCTTTCCTGCCAGCGTCCTGGATACCTTGCCCCGCAGCCTCTTTGGGGCCCCGAGAACTGCTGGATGCCGATAAATTAGGCCATGCTTGGGCGAGGGGGCATGCCCTTTGAGATGCTTGAAGAGCGACTTCTCTGCACCCATGATCTGCACCCGGCTGGCCGGCATCTCTGCCAGTCGCTGCAGGCCTCCGGACCGCGAAATGATTCTGGCTGCCAGGAGTGGTCCTGCCAGAAGAGATAGGTTCGGAGCAATGCTCTCTGCGGCCATGCTTACCTCTGCCTCCATGGCACGGCGGGACTCCCGGAGATTGAGGATGGATCTCGCCAGCTCGCCTGTTACTTTATCCTGGCTGAGGGCAAGGGCCAGGTCCCTGCCATGCACAATTTCCTGCTGGCGCAGGCGTGACCATTCATAGAGCCTCTCGTCCAGCAAATTCACGGCATGATGCAGGTCATCCAGGGCCTCCACCGCCTGCAGCAGATCCTGCTCTTTCGTGGTCAGAGCAATGAGCTTCTGGCGTACCAGTTCTACCGCCACATCCCTGAGGCGGGAGTTGTATTCCCGGTCGCTTTTCACAAATCCAAGGGATTTGGCCAGAGCGCGCAGATCCGGCTGAGGAAGATCTGATTGCGCTGCGTTCACATCACTCGGCTCCAGAAGCGCCATGACCATATGCTCCTCATCGCCGGGCGCCTGCAGGGTTCCTGCTTCCGGGTTGATTTTTCCAAACCAGGTCTTGATCTCCATTTAATCATCTTTCCATCAGGAGGCGCTGGGATAGATCACTTTCGCCCCGCACAGAGTTCCTTTAAATACTATCTGCACCCAGTTACTGTTACCTCTCAATAAAAATTAGGGGGCAGATTGTTTATGAAAGAACTGGTGGATCAGATATCAGCCCGCCTCAGGGATCAGAAGATCGAGGTTCCTGACGAGGAGATTGCGTCTCGCCTAAAGAAGCTCATAGAGGATTTTCGGGTGCCTGAGAGCGAGGCCAGAAGATCGGTTTTGAATTTCTTTTTAAAGGAGCATGGCATTGTGCCCCAGGCCAGAGCCGGCTCTGAGAAGGTCAAGATCTCGGAGATCAA
>CABMDX010000052.1 GCA_902385025.1 uncultured archaeon
CTTCTTTCTTAATAATTTTATTTAATTCATCTAATGTGATATGCCTTACTAATTCTTTCTCTTGCTTTCTGCTCATGATCCATAGATATGTTTTATTAGTTTAAAAAAGTTACGTTAAGAACTATAAACTCGAAATCTGGGCCAGGTCTGATGCCTGTTTTGGGCATAGTGCCATTGTTTATGGAAGACACATTCGATTAACATTTTTTGCAGTGAACCTCCCTGACTGCAGCAAAATATTCCTGGCAGAATCCATTTATACATTAAAAAATATATCATAAGCAAGTGATCTCAATGCCCATAAATAATTACGGTGTCCTGAAAGGAAAGGCAAAAGACACGAGAGAAGGCCAGGGAAAAAGCCCTCACTTCCAGGTGAAGGTCAGCAATCATGAAAAGTATCGCATCGCCATCAATGTTAAATCACAGGTCGAGCCATCGACTCTGTTATATTGCATTGATGAGAACTTCGATCACCCCATCCTGAAAAATCTGCAGGCACTCCCATTTGGCTTCAAGAAGCTTGATAGCGTTGCCGGCGGCATGGCTCTGGACTTCATCCGCGGCAACCTTTTTGACACTGCCCTGATGAAGCCGCTTCCCTATAACGTCCCGGGTCCCGATAACGACCTGAACGAACTGCTGCAAAAGTCCATGAAGAGAAGCATGGCCATGCAGTCGAGCGTGGTCTATGCCTTCGGCCAGAGATGGGGGCCCGAGAACGATAAGCCAGACGACTATTTCGATTTCCTGCCGGGAAACGGTATTCATGACATCCACATGAACCAGGGAAATTCCTCTGAATGGAAAGGCGATGACGGCCCCTGGCAGGATGGTGGATTAGTATTCCACTTCCCAGATGAAAACCGCTGGGTGGCCCTGTTCCTGGCGTTCCAGTCTCAGTGTTTCCACACAGACGACGCTACCGGCCATAGAATTCCCGAAGCCTGCGACGTTCCTGCCGCAGACGGACGTGTGTGCATATTAGCAGCTCTGGTCAATCCGCCTGGTCCGGATAAAGGATTGGAGAGCGTCACCATCCTCAATATCACACCAAAGCCCATCGATCTCAAAGGCTGGAAGATTGCAGACAGAAACAAAAATAAGGCACCTCTCTCCGGAATTCTGAAAGCCGGGCAGACCATGACGATAAAGCTACCGGGAACGGTCATCGATCTGCCCAATGACGGAGGAATCATAACTCTGCTGGACAACAACGGCCTGAAGGTGCATGGAGTCAGCTACTCGGAGAAAGATGCCAAAAAAGAAGGATGGACCATAGTATTCTGATGTGTGAACTACCGCGCCATGAAGGGCGCGGCCTCCCACTTCATCGCCAATACTTGCATCACTGATACGCGGTGCAGAGGTTTTGGCTCTGGGGACGCGGCGGGCTTATTCATGATTTTATAGCCACGCTCCAAGCTGCCGGGCCTCGATCTGATATATCCTTTGTTTTTCCGGGAAGCAGGCGTCTTTCCTTGTATGCACCAAGATCTATGCCTACCAGAGAAGCGAGACCATGAACGGTCCATGTATTTAGGGACCATGTCAATGCAAAAAAAACTGCTAACGGCTCCATAAAGTGATATTGCCAAAATCCGGCCAAGGAACCCAGCAGTTCCATATATCCTCCGACAGCAATACTGACTACCATAGTTGAGGCATTCCATTCTATGGAGTGCCTTGCCGAATACAATAGGCTGACAGCCACCATAACGCCATACATAACAAGGACTTCTTTCGAGGCGATCCAAAAATATCCCTCCCAGATGAAGAACATGGAAAGAAGGACCAAAGACAGAACGAAGGGCAAGATATTCAAAGCCTGCATTTTTTTGAACATACCGAGTCCAGATAGCCAATTGGTCAATAGATCTGAGAGCGGCATAATTGTCACCATCATCAGCATCCATCCTGTTATTATAAAGAGAGATACATCGGCGCTTCCAGTGTAAGCCAGCAGCTTTGAGGAAATATTGATGTGTTCAACGGCGGTTGCGGTCAAAGCACTGGATATCAGCAATACAGCCAGTTTCGATGTTTTCATTCTGAGTGCTCCAATGATGCTTACAGCCATAGCAGCCAGAAAGCTCAGCTCAAATGCCAGGCTCAAATGCCAAACATATCCGTCCAAGCAGTAGCCAAAAGCAAAAGCCAGGATTACAGAGAGCACCATTAGGACATTGTATTTCCTCCTTGCTCTATCTTTCTCTGTATCTTTGAAGCCTTTTATGTTGTTAAATACTACATCATTCATAATTTGCAGGATTGCTGGAGTCAGATTACGAAGAATCGGCAATCTTGCCAGGTCATAGAGGAAGAAGTCCGCGCCGACATTGAACAAGGTCTCCCATCCAGGCAGCTTAAGGATCAACTCTATGCACCATTCGTAAAAGTCTTTAACAGAAGGCTGGGGGCGGTCCCAGTTTCCATCTTTGCCGCCAGGATGCTTATATGGCAACTTGCTGAAATCAAATCTGGCAGATGCATCGCCAAGTCCGCGCTCCCCTGCCATCTTTATATGGACAATTTCCTTTGGGTCATAGCCCATGATCTGACTGGCTATAGAGTCGGCGTTGACCACATCATTGGAGGCAATGATAGTCTCAAAGTAGACTGGCTTTGATGATAGGGGTCCAATGCCCTCTCCGCCGATACTGCCATCAATGACAACGAGATTTGGAGTGAAGGCTTTGTTCACATCATAGATCGTATTCTCAATATTCTTGCGGTGGTATTTGGCCTTATCCACATCGGGAAAAGTACCGTACATATTTTTCATCCCCAATGTGACGCCTGTGAGAAGATGGGTTTTCATTGTGGGAGCCGAAATGATAACATCGGCATCTATAATCTCCCGAGAAACCTTCTCAATGCCCAGTGCACTGCCTTCTCCGAAGTCAAAGTTCACAATTTTAGTCTCGGAAAGATTAACCAACCTGACATTTTTCCTTTTGGCCCATTCCACCCATCCGGAATCTTCTGCGGCCTTCCAGAACTTTGTCCATATCATATCAGCATCTGCAAAAATGGGCTCTCCACCTGCGGACCTGATCAACTCCACAAGTTCTTCAGCAATTATTGTGCTTGTGTAGGTTCCTTTGATCTCTGGAACTCCTCCGCATATATTTACTTTTACCAGGACTTTATCGCCCTTCTGAACAAATGTATCAATTCCACCAATCGCGTCTATGGCTTGTGCGACGCATTTTTGGGCATCAGAGCCTCGGACAACGGAATATATCGAACTTGCTCTTGAGCTTTCATTTTTTGCGGTTTCATGTGATTTGCTCTTTTTTTTGCTCTTGACATCCGAATATGTGTAGAGTTCTTTTGAAAAGAGCCTGCGCTTATAAAGAAGGAGGACAGAAGCGTAACCTGCAAAGATCCATACCGGGTCGAGCAGAAAAAGGAATGCAACAACTATGGCAGGAACTCTAGATTTGCTAATGCCAGTAAGGTTTGTGTTGAACATAAATTCTGATGCCTTCATGCCTGAGAAAAATGGAAATGTGCAACGTATAATATCCAAATAGAGAAGAGTGCTGAATATCATAAATACCAATACAATAGCAATCCCAATAACTATTTTCACATGCCTATTCCATTCAAGCCTTTTCCCTAAAAAAAATATGGATAGGCCGGAAATAAAGAGCAGGGGCGGATCCATTAGAAAGCTCATCTTGATTCCTCAAAGCATGAGAATTCGTTTGGACTAGTTGCTTCTATTAGATAATAAAGATATTGTCAAAATCCAAGCGGTCCTATAGAGACTCTAAGCGATAGAAAGTCGCTTGAACGTACTCTCTGAACACATAGCTTTTGTCTTGACCCTTCCGCATTTTCATTCCCCCTCCACCCTCTTCTTCCTCTCCCCCGCCTCTTTCGCAGCCTCGCCCTTCCCGAGCACCCTTGCCACCGCCTCGATAGCCTCCAGATATCTCACCATCTGGTCCAGCCAGTTGATCAGATCCCCCTGGTAGGCATACATCCCGTATCGGTCTGAAAAGTGCTCTATGATCTCCTCCGGGCTCTTGCCTTCACTTCGCAGCTCCAGTATTCCTAGCGAGATACTCTTCTGGGCACAGCCGCAGTAGGGCGCCTCCTTGCATGTGCAGCGCAAAAAGTCGCGGGCGAAGTCCAGGCAATACCTCTGAATCTTGTTTTCCAGCTCCCGCAAGTCAGAGCTGCCGAGCAGATCCAGGAAGGAGCCATGAAGCGCCCTCTGAGAGATTTGCGTCCGAAGTTTGACGGAGATGCGCTCTGCAAATTTCAGGTAGAGCGCCTCGAAGCCCTCCAGCTCAACCGCCACCTCCAAGGGCCTCTTTCCTTTCCCAAGCATCCTGGCAATGGTCGCCACCTCCTCCGGGCTGAGGAAGTGAGCTGCTGCTGCCTCTCCCAGGCGCGTCGGCACGATCCCCTTCACGAGGCCCGCCTTCTCCAGAGTCGCAAGAGAGCTTTCCAGATCATCCAGGCCCAGCGTCAGATCATGCAGCTTCTCGAGTTCCTGTCGCGAGCGAGCTGCCACGACATTGGCAAGCACCTCCTCTTGTTGCTGCGCCTCCTCAAACTCCGGGGCCACGTCCTCCATCTGGCCATGTAGCAGAGCAAGTGCCACTTCATCCTCAGACTCGCCCCTGGCAGAGGAGAACTTCCTTCCAGGCTCTGCCAGAATATAGACCAGGCCCTTGTCATGGTAGCCTGGCCTTCCTGCCCTGCCGAGCATCTGGTTGAACTCATGCACATTCA
>CABMDX010000053.1 GCA_902385025.1 uncultured archaeon
ATTAAAATGCAATTGAATGGTATAACAAAGGCCTTGCTCTCTTTTACCAATGCCAGTACGATGAGGCTCTGAACGCTTATGATGAGGCCATAAGTCTAGATCCAAATTATGCCGCTGCCTGGAACAATAAAGGCAATACTCTCAATTACCTAGGCAAGTACGATGAGGCCCTGAAAGCCCTTGATGAGGCCATAAGGCTAGATCCAAATTATGCTGCTGCCTGGAACAATAAAGGGAAGGCTCTTGAGGCATTGGGAAGTACAACAGAAGCCTATGCAGCCTTCGCCAAGGCAAAAGAGCTGGGGTATACAGGCTGATCTCAGCCTCATCAGTATGTATAACCTGTATTCCATCCCTTTTTTTTCGATAACCATTGAACCGCAGAGTATTATTATATGACATCTTTCCACCTCAAAACTCAATGATGGTGCGCGCCGGATTATGGCTTACCGTGATCTCCATCAGTGGCCGGGCATGACCGCTATGAAGAGAACGATCAGGTCAATTTGTTCACAATTCCACGGTCTTTGGAATAGCTAGATAGGCTGAAGCGAATTTAGGCCGATCTTGGGCGAGAGATATAGACCGTGCATGCAACCTGTAGTCCTATGCCATTAGAAATGCCTGTAGAGAAAATTGCCGTTGTTTCCGTTGTTATGTTCCCTAGTTCTGCCAGATGGAATGGAAAGTTCCTCGGTCGGTTGTGCCTGCAACCTCGACCTTTGCCGCTCCTCACGCACTCTCGCCAGGCTTCTTCATCAGAGTCAATGCCACCGCGGCCATAGCAGCCGCCAGAACTCCGAAGATGAATGTTGCCTGTGCGCCCAGCGAGGCCCATAGCCACCCTGCCACCAGGCCCGACAGTATGGAGCAAGAGCCTGTAGCTGCATAATAAAGCCCTAAAGATGTGCTCCTGATGCTTGATCTGCTCAGGTCTGAGACAAAAGCGCTTTGAGAGCCGTCAACAAGCGCATATACCAGTCCATAAAGGGCAAAGAGGACAATCAGGCCGGGCATGGATGATACAAAGGCAAACCCAAGGCAGGTCATGGCAAAGACAGCATAGCCCAGGACCAGTACATTCTTGCGCCCAATCCTGTCCGACCAAATGCCTATGGGCATGGACATGACGGCATAAACCAAATTGAAGAGTACGTAGAGGAGCAGGGGCATAGCTATGGCCTGTGCCCCGCTAAAGAGCTCCTGCGAACGCAATATGAAGAACATGTAGCTGAAGTTGCCCAGAGCAAAGAGCGATGCTATTACCAGGAACTTCCTCAGATCTGGGGAGAGATCGGAAAGGCTCAACTTAAGATGGCAATTAGGGGCCCTGAAGCTCTCTTTTACCCTGTGAAAAGGAAGCAGGGCGAAAATTGCCATGATCCCGGCCACCAGGAAGATGCTGCTGTATCCCATGCCACCCTGCCAGAGTGCATAAGCGAGCAGCGATCCGAGAACAGCTCCGCTGGAATCCATGGCCCGGTGCAGTCCAAAGCCCCTGCCGCGGCTGCCCTTGTCCGCAGATTCGGAGATCATGGCGTCTCTGGGCGCCGTGCGCACTCCTTTGCCGCCCCGCTCCAGCGCCTTGCGCACCAAAACCTGCTGCCAGGTAGTGGAAAAGGCCAGGAGCAGCTTGGCAATTGCCGAGAGGCCATAGCCCGCCACAACCAGAGGCTTTCTCCTGCCCAGCCGATCCGAACAGTATCCTGAGAAAAGCTGCATAATGCTTGGCAGGCCGTCACTTATGCCTCCGATGAGGCCCACTGCCATCGATCCGCCGCCGAGGGATGCGATGAAGAGCGGCAGAATGGGCTGAACGATCTCGCTGCTTATGTCGTTAAGCAGGCTGACAAATCCCAGCAGTATTATGTTCTTGCTAGTCTTGGGATCGGGCGTGAGAGATCAGCACTCCAGATAGTTCCTGGTCCGATTAGCCATATAATGCCCTTGCGAGCTTTGCAGCCTCATCCGGCGTCAGCTCCTCGGGACGCCTGTCGAGAAGAGCAGGCTGGCATTTATTCAGCTCTGCCAGAGCCTCGCGACCGGCGCCCATGGCAGCCAGCGCCTTCTTGACCTTCTTGCGACGGCTGCGAAAGAGCCCCTCTGCAAGCCTCATGAAGACTCCGGGCTCAACCGCCGGCCTCTCCAGGCGAGGCCGCAGCCGCACAATGGCAGAATTGACCTCCGGCATGGGCCTGAAGGCGGTCCTGGGGATGCTCTCCAGCATCTTTGCCTGGCAGAAGAATCCGACCACCATGGCCAGGCGACCGTACTCTTCGCTGCCGGGAGCGGCCAGCATGCGCCTCGCGAACTCTCTCTGGAACATCAGGACTGCCAGCTCAAAGGGCCGGGGCCTGGAAAGCAGACGATATGTGATCTTAGAAGATATCTGGTAGGGAAGATTGGAGACAACCTTATTGTAATCAGGAAGCTCTACCGTCAGAGCATCGGCATTTGTGACTGTAACATTCGGAAACTTGCCCGTAAGCCCGGCGGCAAGAAGAGGATCGACCTCTACTGCATAGACGGTACCAGCATGCTCTGCAAGAACCTTGGTCAGATTTCCTGGACCTGGTCCAATCTCAAGAATCCGGTCATCAGGCCCAAGCTCTGCATAGCTCGCGATGCGCTCCAATATGCCGCTGTCCGCGAGAAAATGCTGGCCCTTTATCATCTTATGCGAGGCGCTGTGGTGAAGACGCGATACTTGATCTTCTCATCCATCAGCTCATCCTCGACGCGCTTGGCGATGAGCTTCTCAGGGTTATGAACGCCCTTCACCCGTTCCATCAGATCGGCAAAGCTCTTGAAAGCGCCCTTCTTGCGCTCGTTTAGCACCGCCCACATCAGCTTTTTGCCAATGCCCGGCAGGAGCTCCAGGGCATGCATGCGCGTGGTAATGGGCCCTGCCTCGTTGAAGTACCTGAGGAACCTGGCCTCATTATCCAGGACTATGTTCTGAATCTGGAAGGTGAGCTCCAGCTTGGCGCTGTTGGATAGCTCCGGGAACTCGATCCTGCGGTTGACATGGTCTATTACGTCCCGGCTGCCGCTACCGATATAGACCCTGGTGCCTGCTGCCGGCACCACGCCCTCTTTGGGAGTCATCTCCATGAGCACGAAATTGGTCTCACCCACGGCCTGAACCAGCGGCTGCTTTTGATAGCTTCTGGAATCAGGAGTACGTCCATAGGGGAGGTAGTCGAGAACCCTAGCTACCTCTTCTCTCTTCGGCGGTCTCCCCTCGGGCATGTGCCTCTACCCCCTGAATACGATCTCTAGAATACGATTGAGTTCTTCTTCGCTTAAAGTGAACCTTTCCTTGGCATAAATCGCCCTCAGCTCATCCTTGGTGATGGGCCGAATATCGGCGATCTTCACGGCAATTTCTTTGTTCATCTTTTCCAGCTTCATGAGCTCTGCTACCATTGCTCTGCTCTCATCAGCAGTGCCCTTTGCGAAGAGCTCTGCGTGCCTTATGGCCCGCCGCAGCTCGTAACCCAGTTCCTCTTCATCGGCTCTTTTTTGCCGGATCTGGTCAAGGACCTCTTTGACCTCTGCCATGGTCAAGAGATCCTCCTGCAATATGCTCTTGACAATCATTCTACTTTTGCGCTACAAGATGTTCAGGTAATGCAATCAGCGTCTTGGTGGCATCGCCATCTGTAATCTTCAGGACAAAGGCTCTGCCTCTCTTGCCCAAAACCTCGCCCGTTTTTCCGTGGAACCTGGGGTGAGGCATCCCCTTATGTATGCTTGGATCGATGAGCACATGAACCTTTGCGCCCGTTTCGAACTCTTGAATCGCCCTGACTACGGGAGATATTCCCCTAGACCTGACAGTCTTGCTCAGCTTGTCCCTTGACTTTTTCCGCATTCCGTGATGATGTGCCATCTGATTCTCCACCTACATCTATTACATCTAACTCTTCGACGATCGCGTCAACTCTAAGAGCATCCGCGAGGTTCGGGCGGGTTCTGCCTCCGTCCCCGGAGATCAGCTCTTTGATGTACAGGCCGCTGTCGCCTCTTATATTTATGCGGGCCAAATTGCCCGCTACCTCAATTAGATCCGCGCTATATACTTTTCTCACCCTGAGCTTATCTGCCCTGCGGTGAGATACGCGAGTGGGCGTACGCTGATCGATCGACCCTACCAATTCCTTCAGGACCGATTTAAGCTTTTCTTCTGGAACCTCTGCACCCAGCCTCACAAGCGCAGAGTAAGTCTTTAAAAAAGCGGCCTCCTTAAGCCGCTCCACCATTGCCCCGTCGGCAGGCAAAAGCTCCAGGACTTCAACTTTGCCCTCTGCCCGCCGATTTATCTCCTCTTGCAGGCGGGCAAGGTCGATTGTTCTCACGAGCGGCCTCGTCGCCTCCACGATGAAAGGCCGACCAGTCCCTATCATCCGGGCATCAATGTCCTCGCGCCCCGCGCCATGAAAGACAGTATCCTCCGCCCTGGCGGCCTCGACTACAGCCGGCCGGATCAGCTCGTCCACGGATTCCCGGTACATTCGGCCCGTTCCGTTGCAGCGCGAGCAACCGCGACCGTGGCATTCGCGGCATGGCCAGCGGGTCTGGGGAATGCCGCGCACGAGCTTCCGGTAGCGCCCGCGCAGGAAGAGAGACGCCACCTGAAGTTCTACCCTGCCCTCTCCCAGATTCAGATGGACCACCACATCCGGGCTCTTCAGATCGACAGCCTTCCCCGTCAGTAAGGAGAGCCTTTTTCCGACCTCGCGATTCATCTCGGACTTGAATGGCTCGGCATGCTTGGAGCCGCCATCTGCCAGCAGGAGTTCCTCATTCTCTGCGAGAAGCCCGCTCATCCTGGTTCCCACCAGAAGGGTGCGATACTCCCGGCCCAGCAATGCTGCAGCCGCCTTCTCTGCCCAGGCATCAAGCTTCTCTGGATTCATCTCGCCCAGGCACACACTGCAGGGCTCATCCATCTCATTCTTGCGACCCAGCTTGAGGCGCGCCGAATTGCTGGATGGCGCCAGTTCTTCGAGAATGGTCCTGTCCTCATAGATCTGCGCTTGCATGGCCAGAACGGTCTTGATGGAGCGGCCGCGCTCTGCATTGGAAAGGCCGGTGGAGAGCATGGCAAACTGCCGGCCCAGGCAGTTGTCGCAGATGGGGCCGAGGCGGAGAATCTTCCTGGCGGTCTCCAGGAGTGCCTCTTGGGAATTGTCTTGGATCTCACTCATAATGACTCTTCTTTTTGCATGGAATCGAGCTCATGGTTTATTAGAGCTCGTATGCAGGCATGGCAGAGAAACTGAGATGCAGAAAGCTCAGGGACGCCTGCAAATCGCCCGCGTGCCGCATCGTTTCTGGCAATCCTGCTCCCAGCCACCGGTCTCCTGGCAAAAGAGCAAAGGCCCCGGTTCCTGTCTGGGGCCAAAAAAGAGTTTTCGCCCTACTCTTCTATTGAGTAGGGAATTTCATTTGCGCTGGACCTTCCATTAACGATCAAACCTACATTTACCATTCCGGCCCATGGGTCTCCGTTGGGCTTTGTCGCCGGAAGTTTGAATTCGATCTTCGAGTCAGTCCAACCACCACTTTCTATCTGTGCATTTATCGGACTGCCGGAAATGGTTATCAAGCTCCCATTCTGCTTATCGCCGAAAGATTCTCCTGTTAGAGCGATCTTTGAGCCGACCTTGCCGCTTCCAGGAATCAGTCCGCTGAGCCTTGGTGTGTCTTTTGTGACTAATTTTTTCCCGATATATGCACCCTGCCCTAGACCCATCAATACCATGAGCGCCTGGGGAATATCCGGCATATTCAATAGATTGTTAATTACTCTACTTTCCAAGTTTTAACTGGAATAATAATTAAATTTTTATGCTAAAACCCCGATAATCTTATGGGGAGTTGCATGAATAAGCTTGTGAGGGTACCATTAAAGCTCAACCCATATTTAG
>CABMDX010000054.1 GCA_902385025.1 uncultured archaeon
AGATCACAGCACCTATATATATCTAAACTTGGATCAAAATTGCGTTAAGTACAAAAGAGATAATAATACATAATATTTATCCTAAATGTCCCTAAACGATGACCAATGAATGGATGTTTATATCTCCCTTTCGCTGGCAGTCATGGTCTGCCTGATCGTGTGGTGGATTTTTCTTGCCGTTACGGGATTAGCAAACCAATCCCGCCAAAATGAACTGCAAGAGAGAAATGGTGTTCTTCGCCCGGCGGAATCACAGAACCATCTCCAGGAGACCTTTCGTAGCGGCTATTAAGTCAGTTCCTGCGACAGAAAAGGGTCAGATAAGCGGACCGGTCTTAAACCGCGATTCATTATTGGCAGATGGCGAACCTGACCAAATTGATTTGAGGATGGTAGAACAGTCCTGATAAATTCGTTTTTAGAGGAAATAATCCCAAAAATTTAGCAAATGATTTTTTTTTTGCGGTATTATGCACGCGGTTTCTTCTCCATGGCGCAGCGCGGCAGCATTTTGGCATCGATCGCTTTGATATAAAGGGCTTGCACTGCAGAAATATAGACCTTCTTTTCGCCCACCAATATTACATGATCCGTGGCCTTGGGAGGGCTGATCTTGATCGAAAAGATAAGCGGCCCCTCGCAGGTTGTAGCCACCCGCAGATCGGTCGAACGGGCGCGAATGTACTCCTCCATCTCGGAAGTGATTTTGAGGGATAACGGTTTGTCTGGCATCGAGGAATAAGGATGTCCAGGTTATTGAAATAGGTTTTATATGCTGCCTTGCTCCAAGGAGTGCCCGTGAGACGCAGAAAGGACAACCATAAGGCAAGAGACCTCGCCTTGCAACGCATGGAGAGACTCTTTATGCTGGCGGCTGCCGTGCACTCGGCCCATCCTGAGAGAAGCGACCGGTATGTGCAGATCGCCCGCCGCATCAGCACCCGCACCAGAGTCAGAATGCCGCGCCTTTTGAAGAGGCTCTTTTGCAAACACTGCGGCTCTTATTTATCAGCATCGGTGTCCAGGGTTAGGCTGCGCGATGGAGTTCTGACCACAACCTGCCTTTCCTGTGGGGAACAGACAAGACGTCCCTACGCTCGCCCCAAAGCAACAGAGAGATTTGATCAAGATAGAACCGGAAGCTGATCAAATCTCAGATCCGCGTCCCATTCTCCCGAGCTAGAGCTTCTCAAGCTCATCGTAGCCGATATATTGCATTATGTGCTCCTTCTGGTCGCCAATCAGCTCTTTTTCGCGCTCCAGGATCTCTTTTATCAGAGGCACGATTGGTATCTTTCCATCCCAATTCCTGGCCAATATATCCTCAGATCCCGCAGATTGCATAACCTCATTGGCGACAAATGCGAAGAGATATATATCATCTACATAGCCTGCCGGACCGAACTTATCCTCGGGGATTATATCCTCAGGCAATATGAAATATGCTATGGCAGCAATGACCAGCGGCGACACCTCCCTGGGCAGGGCCTGGGCATCCAGCAGCCTCGTCATCATCCGATAAAGCGCCGGCGCCTGATGGATAAGCTGGGAAAATTGGCCCTCATAATTGGAAATGTCCTTTTCGAGCAATGCATCAAATCTCTTCAAATCCGAAAACCTCCTCACTCCGCTAAATCCGGGATACGCCCCTAACGGAGGGACGCTCCGCAAATATAGGCCTTACTTACTACCGGGAATTAATTAACTTTTGCGCCAAAACCGACATGCAAATCCAAAATTTGGGAGGCCAATTTTGCTCTTCGCGATAAGTGTTCAGCAGGCAAGGGGTAGAGATATTTACACCTTGATAGAAGAGAGGCATTCATGAAGCTCGCAATCATTATTATCGCTATGCTTGGTGCATTCTGCATTTTACCTGCGCTTGGTGAATATACTGCAGACTACTGGGCCGGCCAGGCTGATCGGGAATTCTTTCTAGGCAGCTACGAAAAGGCGGCTGCAAATTATGATAAAGCCCTGGAATTGGACCCAAGCAACATAGTTCTTCTGAACAATAAGGGACGGGCTCTGGCCAATTTGGGACGCTTCGATGATGCCATAGCTTGTTTTAATAGAACGCTCGAGATCAATACATCCAATGACGAAGCTCTGACCTTGAAAGGGATTGCACTCTCTCAGGGCCTGAAGAGATACAATGAGGCCACGATCTACTTTGACCTGGCATTGATGCAAAATCCATCGAATTTCGATGCCTGGACGGGCAAAGGAATGGCGCTGGCGAGTTATGGGAGCCTTGAGGATGCACTGGGATGCTTGGAGCAGGCCACAAAGCTAAAGCCTCAAGACCCTGCCGCCTGGAACAATAAAGGCGTCGTCTTGCGGGAGATGGGAAGCTACCAGCAGGCTTTGAACAGCTTTAATCGGGCTCTGGAGCTGGATCCAACCTACGAGGTCGCCAGTCAGAATAAGGAATATACTCTTCAGGATATGAGCCAGGTGAACGATCTCAATATTGATACCAGCCAGGAAACCTCCTATTACAGGTAGCCATATGGACAATTTATCAAAATATTTTCTTTTTTCGTCGATTTCGTAAAATAGGCAATAGATTAAAATGCAAGTACGGCTATCGTCGATATGGGGGCTGTGGATGAAGCCGATTTATATGCTATTGCTGGCAATGTGCCTTGTCCTGTCTGTTCCGGCTGAGATGCCTGCAAGCTTTACAGAGGCCATGAACAATGCAGGACAAAGGAATATCCTCAATGTAAAGAACTACGATGCCGGCGCCACATTGACTGAAGTCTACACCGATATTGAGCACCTGAAAAGCGATACCCAGGTCTCCACCAGGGGCCTCGGTGCAAACCGGACCTGCCCGGATGATGATCAGGGGAGCGGACTTGAGGCGAGCATCAACTCCAATGTCATCGGAAAGGCCCATATCGCCTGGCAATCCGTTGACCGGGGTATCTCCATCCACAGCCGCCATCCGCTCATTGGCCGCAGCGTGGAGGATCTGACCGGTGTGTTCTCCATTGAGAAGTTCATATTGCTCTGGTCTGACAGTCGGCCAGGAGAGATCTCCGTCGACTGGCTGCCCTGCGAGTTAAGGTCAACATGCTCGATCAATTCCTTTCCTGCCAAAGCTAACTGACCTGTGATCCGTATCAAACTTTAGAAAGAAAGTTATTAATATCCATCCGATGCTAGTATGCTATGGGAGAAGATCGCTATGGAGGTTCTGGTTAAGAGATCCAAAAGACGCAAAAAGACCATCCAGGCCAGGATGGTAAAGGGAAAGATGGAGGTTCTTGCGCCTGCATCCATTTCGGATGCTGCCCTGCAGATTCATATCACAAAGCTGCAGTCCCGGCTGCAGAAGCGTGTCTGCGCCGGAGACGACGCTCACCTCCATGAGCGAGCAGGCTACCTGAATCTGAAGTACTTTCAGGGAAGCTTAGCCTGGAACTCGATCCAGTATTCCTCGCGCCAGGAGAGAAGACGAGGCTCATGCAACTGCACCACCCGGACAATTCTCATCAGCGATAAGCTGGCGAATCTGCCCCAGTGGGTCGAGGACTATGTTATTATGCATGAGCTTGCTCACCTTATCGAGCCCAACCATGGAAAGAGATTCAAGGCGCTTGTGCACAGATATCCACTAGCGGAGAGGGCTATAGGATTTCTCATCGCCACCGAAACAGTCTCGATGAACTCATAAGCAAGTCTCTTCACGAATCCGGAAGTATCCGCTCATGATACACACTGCATCTTTTGGACCTATTTGCTCCATCTGCTCGCAGGGCGTTCCCTGATAGCATGGAAGGTGATGAATGATGCAGATGGCCTGATGGCTCTCAATTGAGAGATGAGGGCAGCTTTTTCTGGCAGGCTTGAAGATCATAGCCCCGCCGTCATTCGGATCAACAGTGCCATCGAGAAGAATTGATGCCGGATTAATAACGAATATGCTCAAATGATAGCAGCACTTGCCACAGCGCAGGCAACGCATGGTCAGATGTTATTGTCGATGCAGATTATTGTAGATTTCCACCAAAAAGAGTGAAAAGATAAGAACAGCGAGCCTGCGACCTTGAAAAGGGTGCCTTTTCTTGCGCATGCCGACCACAAAAACGTGATTATCAGACAGTAAGCTCACCGGCAACCTGCTCGATCTTCTCTTTGTACTTCTGCTGGACCGACATCAGAGCCAGATCCACATAACTGGAGTCCTTCACGGCACATTCGAAGTCCATGAGGGCTTCACGATAGGCTTTCAGATAGACATACATCAGCATCAGATATAGATTGCTTGAGGTGTTCAATTCCATTGCCAACATCTGCCTGCTTCTTCTTGGGAGGCATCTAGCGCCTCTGTTTTTAGTCCACTTATATTGGTCGTATAAGGCTGCCTCATGCGAGGGCCCATGGAAAAAGTCCCGGCAGGGAGTTATATAAAGCTGTTTGTGTCTGTTTCAGTCACTTTCATAAGAATTATGATTCGAAAATATCAAAGATAGTAATAAATGCAAAGGATAATAGTAATAGATTTAAGATAATAAAACTAATAATTTGGAGAGGATATCATGAAAGTGCTTGTACCCCTGGCAGAGGGCTTCGAGGAGATCGAGGCGATCAATGTGATTGATATTTTGAGACGCGCCGATGTGGAGGTTGTGACGGCGGGCTTAAAGGAGGGGCTTGTGGAAGGATCTCACAAAATCAAGGTGTTGCCCGATACTAGCTTGAATAAAATTGAGTTCAAGGACTTTGACGGCCTTGTGCTGCCCGGGGGCGCTCCTGGATTTGTTAACCTGGGAAATGACGAACGCATCCTGACAATGGCGCGGGATATGGATCAAAGTGGAAAGATCGTCGCGGCGATATGCGCCGCCCCTTCGGTGCTCATCAAAGCAGGAGTCCTGCAGGGACGGAGGGCCACAGTCAGCCCATCTGGAAAGGCCCAGGTAGAGGCGTGCGCTGACTTTTGCGAGGAGCGGGTTGTAGTTGACCGAAACCTTGTCACCAGCCGCTCTCCAGGCACTGCCCTGGAGTTCGCCCTGAAGCTGGTGGAGGTGCTAGCGGGCAAAGAGAAGATGCTGCAGGTCAAGGCTCAGACGCTGGCTGTATGCCCTGACGATCAGGCCTAGAGCCCATAAGCCCGAGGATGCATGAATGCATTCAAACTCTAAATCAGAGGCATTGGCTGCTTTTCCATCGGCGCCAGAGGCAAGCTTTCACGGTGCATGACAAGGCTGCCCGAGAAGTGCAGAGCCCGATTCAAGATCAAACGCTTTCCTTCCTGCGTGAGGGCAAATACGGGAATGGAG
>CABMDX010000055.1 GCA_902385025.1 uncultured archaeon
CGCTAAATATGGGTTGAGCTTTAATGGTACCCTCACAAGCTTATTCATGCAACTCCCCATAAGATTATCGGGGTTTTAGCATAAAAATTTAATTATTATTCCAGTTAAAACTTGGAAAGTAGAGTTATTTAATTTTTTCTGTTAGTCTGTAAGATAGATGGCCAATTTCTAAGAAAGATAAAAACATCAGAATATTCGAGAATTGAACCTAGGGCTCATTTTTTGCATTAAGCAGGACCTGTTATCAACTTGGGAGTGCTGCGCGCCAGGAAGTTGCGACCACGGGCCGCGTTTCATTATAAGGCTGCAGTTCTAATCCAAGCCCTGCCCACGCCCAGCCTTCCGCGCGCTCACCCAGGCGGGCCGGACGTGCATGCGGGCGCAGGGCGCGCGAGAGAATCTTGCGCTAAATCAGCGTAATGTACTTTTAACCGCATCAGATTCCATGAAGCGCATACATCCTACTCGCCCTCGCCCTGCTTGTGCCCTTGGCTCTCTCAGCACCAGCGACAGACGGCGACACGCATTTTGCAGGAGAGGCAATCGATCTAGCGCACTCACATTCGGCCCCGGGCCATGCAAAAGAGGCTCTAACCAAGCAAGGGATGTTTGTGGGATCAATAATGTCAGACAAATACCATTATCTGGGCTGTAGGGCAGCCAAAAACATCAGGGCGGAAAATAGGATCTGGTTCGCAAGCTCCGCAGACGCCCGTGCTCATGGCTATGTGCCTGTGGAATATGCCATTCGCTATAAACCGGCTTTCTCCAGCCAGCTAACTTTTTTCGATAATGTTGCACTACAATTTGCTGCTGCTTCAGCTGGGCTCCGAAAGTGTTTTATTACTGCAATTAATATGTAACTACCATGCATAAGCAAAATATTGCAGGGGGACGAATATCTGAAGAGGATCGGATGCAGACTCTGAAAGTCCTTCCCGCGGAGATGAGAGATGCCTACTTGAGTGTCACCTGGAGCCATCGCAGACTACTGGCACGGCTCGCTCAGAAGTAATCATAGATACTTCTTTGGCGCGCCTTGAACCACGTTTTACTCTTCTTCTTCAACCATGCTTCGATAAGATCTTTTTCGCACTCTTTCTCAGTATCTGAGATCCTTTGAAGTGCATCGATAATTTCATCCTCATCCCTTCGCCCCAGGTAATGGCCACTCATTCTGAGAATAGTTGCAGCCAAAACGAACGACGTTCTCTTGTTGCGGTCAAAAAAAGGATGGTACCTTGACATGTATAAAGCCCAAGCTGCCTTGGCGTAAACACCGGGAACGAAATTGAGCTCCTTGGCTATGTAATCTAGGGTCCCTTCGCAGAGGATACCGTGAACTTGGCCGCCTGTCCTAATGAGGTCCTCGTGCATAGCCAGAACCATCTCTTTTGTTATTTGGGCCATGATTACGTCGTCTCTTGGCAGAAGGTTAAAGTAATATGTCAAAAGGTTTTCGTTGTGACGACCTCGGCCCATGGCAACTAATTCAACTTCAATCTTGCGTAGTCCTAAAATTATTTCGCGTCTGTCTAATCTTCATTTCTGGTACCACTGACTTATTAGCAAAAAAAGCGCAACGACAGAATATGCCTAAATATTGTATAGCTTTCGCAATTTCGTTACTGTTGGCTGCATCAGCAACCATTAGCGGTGCCGGAACGCTAAGATGATATCCAGCAAAATAGCATGGCTCCAGGAGAAATGCCACCAGTTGGCATACCTCCTGTAGGGGCCGGTCCCTCGTCTTTTAATGGCATGCCACCTGTTAGCTCTGACCCATCTATCTTATGTCTATGCTGGCGTCTACACGCTGGATAGCAAGATATCCGCAGAAACAAGAGCCAATTATATCTCGAATCTGACCGATACTTCTGCAGTTCTCACCCCTTTTTCCTACTCTGTCTCGCCTTATACTTCGGCCAGCTCTCAAAGCGCTTGCTCTTATCCGCGAAGCTTGCTGCCACGCTGTCGGAGACGGTCCGCTCTATTCGGTCGTCGCGCGACCTTTGGTTTGCAGCCATCCTTTTTACGATGATGTAATTGGCGATCAGGAAAACGGGAATCATGAGAATACAGATCAGAACAATATGCCAGATTTGCAGGTGCATAAAAATAGCCTATCCCGAGAATATAAAAGGATCACCTGAACTTGGCGAGCAGCCTGGCATAAAACTCCTTCTCCGGCCCCTTTGCAGACCGCACCAGCCGGTCCAGTATCAGCTCGGGAGTGCTGCGCGCCAGGAAGTTGTACCTAGGGCTGCGGCTTACAATGAGGCTGTTATTCTCATCCAAACCCTCAGCCTCGATGCCGTCCACCCTCACCGGCGTCTCAGCATAGCGGCGCACATCCTCCGCCAGATGGCTGACAAAGACGGCAACACAGTCTGCGCGGTTCAGCTCATCGAGCATGCAGGCGATGATGCGCGCCGAGGCTCCGGGCTCGGTTATGGCCTCCAATTCGTCAGCCAGGACGAGCTTTCTCTTGTGATTTTCGACAACCGCAAACTTCTTCATGGCCGTCTCGAAGGCTCCGGCGGAGAGAGTGCCCCGGCTCTTGCTGAAGTAATACATCTCCTCAAATAGACACAGCCGACAAGATCGCGCTGGCACGGGCAGGCCCATGTGCGCCAATATAACGATCTGAGATATGAGATCCAGGAGCGTAGTCTTGCCTCCCGAGTTGACGCCGCTAAGCAGGACCACCTTCTCGGGATGCTCCTCTGTCCCCAGGCTGTAGCTGACCGAATCTGGCTTATCCAAAAAGAGGTGGCGCCCATCCTCAAAAGACAGACACGGCTCCACCACGATCTCTGGAAATGTGAGATTTTCCGCCAGAGCAAAGCTGCCCAGGGCATAGGCGAAGTCAAACTCCATCAGGGCGCGAACGAGCGCCTCTGCCGTATCCCTTCTATCCTGCAGCCTGCGTGCCAGCTCCCGTTTGGCCAGAAGACCGCGCCCTTCCCTTCGGCTGCGCAGATCCTGCTCAAAGGAGCGCAAAGCCTGCCGGTCCAGCTCCAGAGGATAGCAGATCTCCACTGAAAATATCTCATCCAGCCACACTCCTTCGGACCCTGCCAGCTCCAGGGTTTTGGCTGCACGCGCCTTCGCCTCCCGCAGAACCTCCTGGAAGACGCCCTTCATCTGCATCTCGAAGAGCTCCCGGATGCTCTCTCCCCGGCTCATGACCAGGAGAAGGTCCGCTCCTCCAAGCGTCAGCGAGCTTTTCTCGATCCTCAGCTTCAGCTCCTCATTGGCCCAGCCAGCCGCCTCGTCCACGCATCCGCCCAGGCGCGCGGCAACCCTTGTGAGCCGCTCAGCCTCGCGATCTTTGCTTTCTGCGAGCCCGCCTATGAGCTTCTCCAGATCCGAAAAGCTCTCAAAGCCCAAAACTCCTGCATCTCTCAGCCTTCGGGCAGCCTCGCATGCAGCCTGCAGGCTCTCCATATTCTCCTGATAAAATCCGAGGACCGCCTCAGGCGCCAGATACCAGATCTCCTGCGACTCTGCTCTTTCCAAGCCTGCTGGTCCATCCATCTCTTCGCCCACCAGACAGACGTGGCTATAGCTATTGGCCAGATCCATCAGCTCACGGGGACTCTCTGCCAGATGCAGATCGATAAGCCTATCCAGGCCTCGCGCTTTAAGCCTCTGAAATTCCCCGGTCGAGGTGGTGGCCACTGCCCTCTCCCTCACTCTCTGAGGTGCCTTCTCCCGCAAAGGCCTGATGTTCTTAAGCAGCGTCTCCATGCCAAGGCCCTGCACCTTCCTGGCAGTCTCCTCTGCGGCCAGGGCGGTCTTGCGGCTTTCTGCCTGCAGCTTTGGCGAGGAAGTCGGAAAAAGCGTGCCAATTTTGAGGCGGGCATACTCGGTATGGGCATAGCCGGAAAGACGCGAGATAAGATCCTGATAAGCCTTTGCGGTCTCATCAGTTGCCAGAAACTCATCCGGCCCAACACCATATTTCAGGCCCGCTGCATACTGAACCAGAGTCAGAGCCTGGCGCTCGCTCAGTGCCCTGCACAGACTTGCCGCGTCACCCCTTGAAATTGCCTGCAGGGCCTTCTCCTCGTCTCCATATTGTTCTATCAGGCGCTCTCTTA
>CABMDX010000056.1 GCA_902385025.1 uncultured archaeon
AAGCTTCTGGCCGGAAACGTATGACGCACGCACTCCCACGCCTACATTGGCCGCATCCGGCCCCAGGGGAATTATCCAGGCATAGCCTCCGGGAGCATAGCGCGCCGAGAAATACATCTCCGCTGCATCGGCATCGATATCCACATTGGCCATTTCATATTCCAGGCAGATACCAGTCTCCTGGCGGGGATTTCCCATGGCGCGGGAGACGAGCGAGAGCGGTCCGTCCGCGCCGATTATCACCTGTGGCTCGAGGCCAAAAGAGAAATGACCCGCGAGCTGCAGCCTGCCGCCAGCAAGATTGGCTCGTGTCGCGGGCAGAATCCTGGCTCCCCGCCTTGCAGCGCGAGCGGCCAGGTACCGATCGAATGCGTGTCGGTCCACGACTCTGCCCGCCACTGGGAACTCCTTGCCCTGCCCTGATGGAGAGTAGATGCGCTGCAGGCGTGTGCGGTGCAAGATGCATCGCTCTGGGATCTCCTTCAGGGTCTCGGGCAGAATGGCATGTGGCATGAGCGCTTGAAGCTCATGCGCCTCTGGCAGGAAGCCTCCACATTGCACGGGGCTTCCGATCTCGCTCTTTCGCTCAATAAGAATAACCTTGATTCCATTGCATGCAGCGGTCTCGGCCGCCGTAGATCCGGCAGGCCCCGCGCCAACCACTGCCATCTCTATTTCATCTGACATGTTCGAATGGATGGAGCCATGCCGAATTCCAGCAGTGCATCCTCGATCTCCTCGTACGCTATAAACAGTTCATCTCTCTGGCGTTCGCGTTGATCGCGCGTGGGTTCGGCAGAGAGCCATATCTGAAGTGTATCGCCGCGAACCATCTTGACACAGGCCAACATGTCCGCCTGACTGAGTCTGTATAATATATGAGAGCCCGTGGGAGTAAACCAGAGCGATTGCATATTTTTCAGCCTTTCTACAAATCTCACCCAATCGAGTGCTTCGGGCATGGCTGCGCCGTTAGCGCGCACAGGCAGCAGATCGAGGGTTAGGTTGAGGTGAGATCGATCCCCCGCCAGCTTCTCCTCAATGGCGAGAATGACATCCTGATAGTGTGGACTCTTCTTTTCCATTCGAGGGAGTCCAGAGCCGAAGACCCTCTCGGCGATATCAGGAAAGAACGGCGCGAGCCTGATGTCCTCCGTAGGGCGGGTGGCCAGGGAGACGAGCACGAAGGACAGGGCGCTCAAGGTCAGGCCGACCAGCACCCCATGCTCGGTGAGCAGTGACGAGATGCTATCCAGCGACTGCCTGTACCAGAAGAGCTCATAGGATATGAGCAGGATCTGCGTTCCGCCGCCTATAACCAGAGCTGCCAGTGCACCCCATTTGGTGGCTCGCTTCCAGTAGAGCCCACCGATGATGGGGAAGAAGTAGGAGGTGGTGCCTATGACTGTGGCTATGATCACCGCGTCCATGATGCTGTTTACGTTCAGCGCAATTGCAGCAGATATGGCAATCATGGTGATCACCAGCACCCGATTTACGATCAGCATCTGCTTCATAGTAGCCGTGGCCAATAGGTGCCTCTGAATCAGGTCGCGAGATATGCAGGAGGCTCCTGAGGTGGCGAAGGTGTCCGTACAGGACATGGATGCTGCGGCAAAGCCGATGGTGAGCAGCGCCAGCAGTGTTGGCGAGGCATTATCGCTGATAATTCTCAGGTAGAGCATTTCTGCGTCCACCTCATTGGTGGGTCTCGGATAGAGCACAGAAAGGCCAATCGCAGTGAGAAGGCAGCAGAAATACACAAGTGCCAGGAGCCCGGCTCCAAGGAAGAGGCCCCTTTTTGCAGAGCGAGCGTCCTGCGCGGCCCATATTTTCTGCCATGGGTCCTGCTCTGCTACCCATCCGGGCAGCAGCGCGAGCTGGAACACAAGGGCCCCCAGTAGACCTCCCATGATGAAGATATTCCACCAATCGCCTCCAAGAGCCGTAGAGGCTGAGATAAGGGAGATGCCCTTTTGAGCTGTCAGACCCAGCGAGAGGGACGCAACATAAGCTGCCAGAGCTGCCAGGAGCACGTATTGCAGCAAATCCGTCCAGACCACGGCTCGGAAGCCGCCGACGCTCACGTAGAAGGCTACTGATACGGCCATGATGACGACCGCGAAGAACGGCTCAATGCCAAAGAAAGTCCCCAAAACCAGCTTGAATCCTATGAAGTCGGTCACGGAAAAGAGGATCATCATAATGGTTACAGCGAGCGCTACCGGCGCCCGGATCATGGGATCGTATCTTATCTCCATGAGCTCGGGTTGCGTTAGTGCCGGGATGTTTTTGATCCTTCCCGAGATAGCCGCGATTATTATCAGCCCGGCAATGTTGGGAAATACCCATATCCATATCGAGCCTATGCCTATGAGCAGGAATAGGCCAGTTGCCAGGAGCAATGCGCTCGCCGTAACCCACGCCGAGGCCGCTGAGAATCCGATTGTTATCGGGCCGAGCTCTCTTCCTGCCAGCCAGAAGTCCGTCACGGACTTTTGCCGTCGCGAGGAATAGAGGCCTATGCCCGCCAGGGCCGCTATGTAGATCGCGAGGAAGACCAGGAATAGTGAATAGGCATCCACGGTTAATCACTTACTGGCGGCTAGTATCTTGTGGTATTTAACCTATGGGACAGGGCGTTTTTTTGAGAAATCAAGCATAAATCAGCAACTATAAATGGAAAAGTGGCATCGGCTTATGTGAGGTTTCGGTTTATGAGGAGCGATGTTACCAAGGTGGGCGCGAAGAGGGCGCCTCACAGGGCCCTTTTCAAGGCAACGGGCCTGTGCGATGAAGAGATAGGCCGTCCGTTCATTGGAGTCGTCAACTCCTTTAACGAATTCATTCCCGGTCACATTCACCTGGACAAGCTGGCGCAGGCGGTGAAGGCCGGGATACGTACTGCTGGAGGCGTTCCATTCGAGTTCCAGACCATCGGCGTCTGCGATGGCATAGCCATGGGCCACTCCGGCATGAGATACTCTCTTCCCAGTCGCGAGCTGATCGAGGACTCCATTGAAATCATGGCCCAGGCTCACCAGCTCGACGGTCTGGTCATGATCCCGTCCTGCGATAAGATCGTCCCCGGCCACCTCATGGCCGCAGGCAGGCTCGACCTTCCCACTATTGTGATCACGGGCGGGCCTATGATGCCGGGCTATGCCTGCGATAAGGACCTCGATCTGATCAATATCTTCGAGAGCTGGCAGGCAGGTGGCGAGACACTGGCCGCGCTCGAAGAAATGGCATGCCCTGGCGCTGGCTCATGTGCCGGGCTCTTTACAGCCAATACCATGGCCTGTCTCACTGAGGCAATGGGCATGAGCCTGCCGGGATGCGCAACGACCCATGCGGTGGATGCGCGCAAGATTCGCTATGCAAAGCAGACTGGCATGAAGATCATGGAGCTAGTGGAGCGGGGCATAACCAGCCGCCAGATCGTCACGCCTTCGGCCCTGGATAATGCCATTCGCGTTGACATGGCAATAGGCGGATCCACGAATACCGTTCTGCATATACCGGCTATCGCCTCAGAGTTCGGCCTGGATATGAACCTGGACCGTTTCGATATCCTGAGCCGCGAGACGCCTCATCTGGTCAACCTTCGACCGGGCGGGCCCTATCATATTCTAGATCTGGACAGAGCTGGTGGAATTCCGGCCATCATGACGAGGCTCAGATCCAGGCTTTCCCTGGGAGCCCTCACGGTAACTGGCAGAACCATTGGCGAGAATCTGGATGCCTTCAAGCCATTCAATCCCAAGGCTAATGCTACTATCATTGCCACTCTGGATTCGCCGGTGCACCGCGAGGGAGGGATCGCCATTTTGCACGGCAGCCTGGCTCCGGATGGCGCGGTGGTCAAACAAACGGCGGTCTCAGCCTCTATGCTCAGGCACTCCGGCCCTGCGGTGGTCTATGACTGCGAGGAGGATTCGATGGAGGGCATCACAGGTGGTGAAGTCAAGCCTGGAGATGTGGTGATAATAAGATACGAGGGGCCAAGAGGCGGTCCTGGCATGCGGGAAACACTTGCGCCCACCTCTGCGATAGCCGGCGCCGGCCTCAGTGAGTCTGTGGCCCTCATAACCGATGGCAGGTTCAGCGGAGGTACGAGGGGTCCATGCATTGGCCATGTCTCTCCCGAGGCTGCTGTTGGCGGTCCGATTGCCCTGGTCAAGCGCGGAGACATGATCAGTATTGACATACCGGCCCGCAAGATCGATTTGCTCGTAGATGCGCCGGAGCTGGAGGCGCGCAGAAAAGCCTGGAAAGAGCCCGAGCCCAAGATAAAGACGGGTGTCCTGGCTCGCTACCGCAGATCTGTGACCTCGGCGAGCATTGGCAGCGTGCTGAGATGAGCGGTATCAGATGCTTTGTGGCCGTGGAGCTTCCTCTCTCGATGCAAGGCGAGATCCGCCGCATAGAGGAGCAGATCGCGACGGAAGGTCTGCGCCTGGTGAAGCCTGAGCTGGTGCATGTTACCCTGAAGTTTCTGGGGGATGTTCCGGAGGGCAAGGTGCAGAGGGTGACCGAGGCCCTATCTCACGTCAAGATGGCGCCTTTCCCTGCCAGGGTCAAAGGCATGGGTGCCTTCCCCGGACGGACTGTGCGCGTGGTCTGGCTGGGCCTGGAGGGCGAATTTGAGGAGCTTTATGGGAAGGTGGAATCAGTTCTCGCGCCTTTCGGCTTCGAGCGGGAGGCACGGGGCTTCTCTCCACATGTGACGCTCGGCCGGGTGGCCAGGCCCGGGCCGCAGATAAACCGGCAAATCTCGGCAAAGATGGCTGTTCTTTCAAGCACGGACCTGGGCAGCTTCACTGTGGACCGGTTCTTTCTCAAAAAAAGCACATTGACTCGCGGGGGCCCTATCTATGACAACCTGGCATCCTTTTCTCTCTGATATCATGGAAGAGGTACTTGAAAGGGTCCGGCCCAGTCTCGCCGACAGAGCGCGCATGTTCGAGGTATCGGACT
>CABMDX010000057.1 GCA_902385025.1 uncultured archaeon
CCTTTCCATGATGAGCACTGCATACTCCGAGCCCACTCCCAGCACCAGTGCTCCAAGGGTCGCGGTCATGGGAGTGTAGCTGATACCCAGGAGATACATGGCTCCGCCCATCCAGCCAATTACTATTACCATGGGCACGATCGGCAACACTGATTTAATGGGGTCGCGGTATATGATCAAGAGCAGGATGTAGATGAGCAGCAGGCCGAGGAGGGTCATCTCCACTCTGCCGGTGGTAAGCCCCACAATAACCGAGCTGAGCAGATAGCCCTTTCCGGTCTGGACCACTGATACTGCAGGTGGCGGCTCAAGCCACAGGGCATCTTTGTCGATCTCGGTCTTCAGATCCATGATGCCCTCTTCTCCGATGTTGTCCTGGGCGTTGCCCAGGTGCAGCTTGATCAGGGCCGTATCGTGATCGTTAAGATACTGATCCCTGATTGTGGAGGACAATTGATCCAAAATATTTCTGACGGATGTCTTGTCATCCGGGATCTCGCCGCCGTTGGCCGCCTTGATATATGCTGCAATGCTGACGGCACTCTGTACCTCTTTTCTATTGTTTACCTCATATGAGGCGAACTTGTCCATCCATTTCAGGGTTTTGGGGTCTGTGATGTCATCTCCCTGAACTATTACTTCCATATCATCCGTGCCGCCGAAGACCTCAGTTAGGTGCCGGTAATTGACAAGCTCGGGAAGATCCTGGGGAATGTACTGCTTATAATCGGTAATTGTGGGGAGGCCCTCGTCCAGATGGATGCCCACAATGGCTATGAGCACTGCCACTGCCATTATGGTCTTCCAGTTGGCGACGGCAAGCTCGGAAGTCCTCGCCAGCACCGGGCCGACGCTGGCCATGCCCCTGAGGCCGCCGCCCGTGGCTGCACTCCTGGGTGGCCGGAGGTGGCAGAGGAGTGTGGTGCCCACAAAAACGGCTGAGATAAAGCACATGAATATGCCGAGAGTGCAGAGCTTTCCGAAGTCCCGGACCATTGGAACTGATGAGGTCATGAGGGAGACGAAACCCGCCGCGGTCAGGATCAGGGCGATGAAGACCGCGGGAGCAGTGTGAGAGGTCATAGAGGCTGCAGCCTGGGCAGCAGCCACTCCTTTTATGCGCTCTTCATCGATGCGCGTCCTGAATTGAATGGCATAGTCTATTCCGAGGCCAATGAGGATGGGAAATGCTGCCATGGACACGAAGGATAGAGGGATCTTCAGATAGCCCATGGCTCCGAAGGTCCAGACGATGCCGAGCAATACTACCGGGAGGGGGAGGATGGGAAACTTGCTCTGCCGAAAGAATATGAGCAGCGCTATGGCCATGAGGACGATGGCCACAACCAGGAGCTGGGTCATATTCGCAGACATCTCGGACTTGATGGAGATATTCAGTGGTATATTTCCGGTTACTGCTATGGTTGTGTCGGCTGGAAATTCCGAACTGTCTACTGTTCTTTCTGTCTCTGTCACGATCTCTTCGATCATTGAGTCCTGCAGATGCAGTGGCACGGCCACATCCAGGACGGCATGCTTTCTATCTGGCATGATGGCCTGAAGCTGCGTAGGATCGACCTGGGCGAGAATGGCGTCTATCTCCTCCTGGCTATCCGGTATCATTTCCTTGCCCGTTATCTTCTCTTCGGCCCCGGCAACGATATCGGAGATGCTGAGGATGGCAAGCACATTGTTCACCTGCGCCATGTGGCTGGAAACCCGATCCATGGCCTTGAGGACACCGGGACTTGCAATATCATCCGCCTCTATGACCACGGCGATGGAGTCCACTCCGAAGCGCTCCACATAGAGGTAATTGTATTCCTGGTAGAGCTTGCTTGTCTCATCCACGAAGGCCGTGGTTCCCACATTCATCTCAATCTCCTGAGAGTAGTGGACAGAGGCTACTGTGAGCAGTGCTGCGAAGAGCAGGATTATCTCAGGGTGATCGGCAATCCAGGCTCCTGCCTTCTCCAATGCTTGCATTTTATAGCCTCAAAATAGATCGTTCTGTGAATTTCAAAACATTAGTAGGATGAAAACGTATTTAAAGATTGCGACAATATATGATCTGGATTATCATGATGGATCCCCAGTACGATGCAAAAAGACACCTCAAAGAGGCCTGCATAGAGATTGCCAAGAATAAAGGATATGGCGATGCAGCAGGCCTGCTCAGGGGAATTCTTTTCCTGGCCAAAGAGCCCATTTCTCTGGATGAGCTGACGGCAGAGACCGGCTACAGCAAATCCACGGTCAGCGCCAATATGTCCTTTCTTGAGCAGCAGGGGCTGGCAAGACGCGTGGTGACGCCGGGGGATAAAAGGTATCGCTATGTGCCTGTGACGGATCCCAATTCTCTGAACGGGGCAATGATAGCCAATCTCTTGAAAGAGGTTCTGCTCATTTTGAAGGCACTCGAGCAGACCGAGAAGGATCTTCGAACCTCTGGAAGCTCAGATGAGAATATCATGACTCGCATAGCTGCAATCCGCAGCTCCTACCAGATAACTCAGGAGCTGCTGGAAATTATATCCAGGTATTCCTCTGAGGAAATGCTGCGCATGCTGAAAGGGCCAGGAATTGGTGCAGAATTCATAAAGACGAAGGAGGCGAGTTCGAGCGGCTGACTCTTAGGGTGGGGATGCACCTGGTGGAATCATTCTGCACTCATTCCAGGGAAAGCAACGCACCTGATGCGTACAAGGCCCAACGCCTGAATCCTGACCGAGAACGCAGACATCATCATTGAACGAAAGTTTAGATGGATACCAAAAAGATAGCGAAAGAAAGCCAGACATATCTTTTAAAAAACGCTTGACCATATCTGCAGAGCCGCTTCACCCCGCCGGCTCCTGCTGGCTCACGCAGTGCACCGTCCCAAGGCCCGCCACCATCTCCCGGCAGTTAATCCCGACTACCTTTCGCGTCGGAAACGCCTCCGCTATTATCTTCAGCGCCTTCTCGTCGTTCTTATGCCCGAATACCGGCACCATTACCACATCGTTTCCAATGTAGAAGTTTGCGTAGCTCGCCGGCAGCCGTCGCTCCGCCCCCACGCGCCCTGGCATGGGCAGCCGGATCACCTTCAGCCTGTTTCCATCCTGATCGGTCTCTCTTTGGAGTATCTCATAGTTTTGTTTCAGCGGCAGAAAGTTCTCGTCCTCTGGATCATCCTCATAGGCGCATAAAACCGTGCAGGGATCTACGAAGCGGGCGATGTCGTCCACGTGCCCGTACGTATCATCTCCAGCGATGCCCTCCTTCAGCCAGATGATCTTTGAGGCGCCCAGATAATCCTTCAAATAGCCCTCGATGTCTTCCTTACTCAAAGAGGGATTGCGGTTCTTGTTTAGCAGGCACTGCTCCGTGGTCAGCACCGTCCCGCAGCCGTTCACATCGATGGAGCCTCCCTCCAAGACGATTGCCGGCTCAAAGCATTTCATCATGAGATCCTCATTTATGATGCCCGGAATTCTTGTGTCGCCCATCAGCTCCCGGTACTTTTCTCCCCAGGCATTGAAGATCCATTTGACCATGGCCTTTCCTTTCTCTTTGCCGTCCCTTTCCCGGCAAATCACAAATGTGGGACCATAGTCTCTGAACCAGACATCCGCATAATCGACCAGGTGGAACCTGATGCGGCGCAAATCGACTTTTGCAGACTTGAGCCGCTCGAGCACTGCCGATTGCATCATCTCATCCTTGACCAGCAGATTGACAATTTCGCTCTCGTGAATGGCCTTGATGATGGTAGTGTATGCCGCCTCCACCTTCTCGATCTCGGGGAAGCTGTCCAGGTCGTAGGGCCAGGAGAGCCATATGGCCTCATGCCGCTCCCACTCTGCAGGCATGCGGTAGCCCTCGGCCAGCGGAGTGCCCATAGCCTTCTCTCCCTGCCCCTTTTCGGTCCTGGTCTCAATCCGCTGCACCATCTCGATGATGGGCCAGTAGACATCGGGCCGCCTATTCCTGAAAAAGCCCCAGCCCTCCCGCACCGCCTCATTCATGCCAAGATCCAGCTCGGCGACGATTACCTCCTCCTGGCAATCGCTGGCTCTCGCCAGCACCTTGCCAAAGGAGTCGCAGACAAATGAGCTTCCCCAGAAGAGAAGCTCCCCCTCCCGGCCTGCGCGGTTGATTGCCGCCACATACACGCTGTTGGCAATGGCGTGGCTTCTCTGCATCGTCTCCCAGGCATCGTGCCAGTCGCCTTCAGAGGGGTCCCTCTCGCCCCTGATCCAGCCGATGGCTGTGGGATAGAAGATGATCTCAGCTCCTCGCAGGGCGGCAATGCGAGCCGCCTCCGGGAACCACTGGTCATAGCAGATGAGAACTGCAAACTTCGCATAGCGGGTGCTGTAGACCCGGATCTCATCGCCCGGGGAAAAGTAGCTCTTCTCGTAGAAGAGCGGATCATGGGGAATGTGGATCTTCCGATAGGTCTCAAGCAGGCTGCCGTCGGCGTCGATGACCGCTGCCGAGTTGTAGAAGCCAGAGAGGTCTCTTTCGAATACGGGCGCAATTATCACTATCTGCAGCTCTCTGGCCAGAAGAGAGAATGCTTCTGTGGACTCTCCCGGGATTTGCTCTGCCAGCTCTGAGGCATCCTTTTTATCCCACTGGGGAAAGTAGCGCGTCCTGTAGAGCTCTTGCAGGCAGACGATCTTCGCCCCTCTGCTGGCTGCCTCTCTTATCTTTTCAACTGTCTGCAACAGATTGAGACTCCGATCCTCTGATACCCTGGTTTGAATCAGTCCAATAGTGACCTTATGCTCAGGCATGGCCTTTTCCCCTTTGTATGAAGTCGCTGATGCCTTAACTATCTGGCGGGTTTTTGCGAATCACAGTGGCTTTCTTCCGGCCATCAAGGCAATGCAAAGGTACTGCCAGAGGACGGCAGAGCTGCAAAAGCCAGCCTCCTGCCACCACTGTGCCTTCCTGGCCTTGCTCGTGTAGTAGTGCTGCTCCAGCTCGCCACGCAGCCCTGCGACAAAGTCGGAGAGCTTTGGGTCCAGCGCCCTTCTCCTTACCTCCATCTCCTGAAAGAACCACTCCCGCATGTCGCTTCCCTCTTCTGCATAGCCTTCCGAGGCGATAAGCCAGCCGCCTGGCTTGAGGAGCCTGAAGCATTCTTCTATTGCTCTTCTATAGCGGTCCAGGGGCAAATGCTCCAGGACCAGAGTGGAGACTATGCAATCGTATCCCTCGCTCTCCAATCCCTCTGCCCAGTTCTCCGCGAGGTCTGCCACCCGGTAGCCCAGGATCGCGCGTGGGTGGGCAGAGGAGATCTTCTCTCTTGCCACGCTCACCATTCTCTCTGAGCCGTCGAGCAGAAAAATCCTGGCGGAAGGCATCTTTCCGAGAACTGCAAGGCTGGCGTTGCCGGTACCGCAGCCCAGATCGATGATCCTGGCATCAGGCGAGAGGTACCTTCGGGCAGCCTCTGCCGCCAGATCGAGCATCTCCCGGTAGCCGGGAACTGCGGCGAACTGGTAGGCGTCGTAGGCCTGGGCATGATCGTCGTAGCATGAGACGGTTGTGTCCTCTGTCATCGTCTTTTCCTCACTTGCATCACAGATAATTTCGCTGTCCATTTGGTGATGCTCTTTTCAGAGGAGCATCCAGTAGACCAGCACATTCAGCACTGTCAAGGGTACCCCCACACGCGCAAATTCCATGAACGTCAGGGTCTCGCCGCCCTTCTCTGCGTTCTGTATGATGATCACATTGCTGGCAGCGCCGAGGATGAAGAGGTTCCCTGCAATGGTGCTCCCCGCTGCCAGGGCCATGAGTGCCTGCGGGGAAGGGCTCTTTAGAAGCGGCTGGCAGAGGGCCACAAAGGGCACATTGGAGAGGAGCTGGCTTAGGAGGACGCTCAGGGCGAGGCTGGGGGGCATGGCCGCCAGGTTCGCATTCGACCCGGCCACGAATGACTGGTAGACCCCGGATATCCAGACGCTTTCCA
>CABMDX010000058.1 GCA_902385025.1 uncultured archaeon
GCATTGATCAATGCCGCCTCAGGCTCAAGCTCCAGGAAGCAGTAAAATGCTGCGGGAACGGTCTCTGAGACCAGTGGGGAGGTGCCGATAGCTTCCAGAGCAGCCGCAGCATCGCGACCCTGAAATGATCCCACCAGGAGTAGGCGGTCAGCGAACTCTTCGTCGAGCTGGCGGGCCTTCTGGGCAGCCATGCAAAGGATCGCCTCTTTGGAGAAGCCCTTCAGGCAGAGGGCAGTGGCGACTGCCACGGCCAGTGCGCCGGCGCGGGCCGCAGGGCCGCAGTGCGTAGGCAGGCTCTGCAGATCGGCGTACCTGCTCACCATATCCAGATCACAATGGTATAGAAGGCCCACAGGCGCTGCCCTCATGGCCGAGCCGCAGGTAGGGACGTCAATACCCGACTCTCTCCAGGATCTTCCAATGATCAGATTCTCCACAGAGGAGCGGGTGGTGAAGCCCACCCCCCGGTTGAGCCGCTCGTCCAGGGTCCAGGCCGTGCCCCAGGCCACGAGCTTGTCTGCGAATCTGTCTGCAAAGAAGCCTGAGGACTCGATCATGGATTCGGCCAGCAGCAAGGTCTCCTCGGTGTCGTCCGTGAACTGGCCAGCCTGAAGGCCAAAATGAAAATGGCCTTCCGGAGAGGGCATCATCTCCCGAACGAGCCCGAACCTGGTTTGAATCTCCTCGGCAGTGTAGCCCTCGGTGGGCATTCCCAGGGCATCGCCTACGGCCCCTCCCAGGAGACAGCCCTGGAAGCGATCCAGCATATTCAAGACCATTGGCCGCCTGTAGGGCGGCAGGGGTAGTAATAATCATCGCAAAAGAGTTATCCCTCTTTCGTACTGTTTTATATTTATGAGCCACGCCAGCGCCTGGGATAGGGTCTACCGCAGCCGCGGCCGCCTCTGGGGAGGCGGCGTCAAGGATCTGCCCAATCTGCCCGCAGTCTCCATAGTCCTGGAGATGGGCTGCGGCAGCGGAAAGACGCTTGCGGCCCTGGCGGCCCGCGCCCAAAAGGTCATAGCCCTGGACGTCTCAGTGCAGGCCCTGCGCCTCTGCCGCCCTTGCGGGCCAAAGGTCGATCTGATCCTGGGCGATGCCTGCTGCCTGCCCTTCCCAAGCGAAAGCTTCGATGCCGTCTTCGCCTTCCACGTGACCGGACACCTGCTCATGGAGGGGCGCGGCGCGCTCGCGCGCGAGGCGGCGCGAGTGCTGAAGAGCGAAGGAAGGCTGCACTTTCGGGAGTTCGGAGAGGAGGACATGCGGGCCAAAAAGGGCGAGGAGGTGGAGCGCGGAACGTTCAGACGCAAGTAGGGCATCATCACCCACTACTTCACTGAAGCGGAGGCGGAGGCCCTTTTTAGCGACCTTGAGCCGTTCAGCGTTTGCACCCGCCGCTGGAGGCTGCGCGTGAGCGGGCAAGATCTGATGCGCTCCGAGGTGGAGGCCGTCTTCCTCAAGACCTGAGGTCCGGGAACTGGAACTGGTCGGGCAGGAAGTTGGAGGCTCTTGCCTCGTAGAGGTCCAGCTCAAAGACGGAGTACTCGATCTCATCTCCGACATCGTCCGTCTCGAATTGCAGGGGCTGGTTGTAGCGGTAGTAGCCAAGGACGGATCTGAACTTCCCCTCTTTGGCATCCCAGAGACTGCCCACGGTGAAGTAGAGGCCATAGTTTCCATCATCGATGCCGGTGATCTTCAGGGTATCTTTCGAGCGCAGGTAAACGGCTAGCAGCGGCTTCACCTTCTTGTCGGTCAGCACCGCCACGGTGTCCATGGTCCAGTTGTTGTGCACGATGAGCACTCCGTAGCCGCTGCGGTCCACGTCTTTGATGTAGGTGCCGGTCTCGGGGCGGCCGGAGGCTTGCGAAAACGCTGGCAAACAAGACACTAAAATCAGGAATGTTATCAGGAGCAAGGAGTATGCTGGGGAGGCTGTTTTTGGCCAAAGGTGGCTCAAGAATGAAGCGAATTTCGATGGCTTAGGATTAGGCGCTGAAGGCTGCTCAGAAGGAATTGTAACCTGCTTTGCGAAAGTACAGTCGCTATTTGGAAGACCGCATGCTGTACGCATCGATCATAACATCATATTTGAATAGAGTTAAACTTTTTCTCGATCGGAAAAAACAGATACGTTATCCTGGAACGCCACCAACAGCATAGGCACAAAAAAAAGCAGGAACCGAGAAAGGTATCAGATCTTCTTCCGATTTTTGCGGAAATTTATCCCCTCATTTCTGATTCTCTCGAAATAATCGGACTCTACTATCCGAGAGACCTCTCTTTTGGTCTTCTCCCTGTCTATTTCTATCTGCAGCTGCTGAACCGTCTCAAAGATATCTCTGAGGGCAAATGCAGCCAGTACAACAAATAATCCTTCTAATAATGCGAAGTAGTGCTCACTCATCACAAAAATCCAGCTTATCATAGCTTCTGGGACCAGCAATGCGTCGCTCCCGTATTTGGGCACTAGATAGAGATCCTGGTATAAGGAGGCGGCCCACCAAAAGATATCATTTAGGGCCATGAAGAAAAGACCCAGGGCTAGCAATCCGATTCCCGGCCCAAACCTGGTACCTTCCATCCTCCTTGCCGCCATCAAAGTTACATAGAAGGCAACAGATACTCCCGCTATCACCAGGGCATTATCGAGGTTGCTGAGCCAAATGTCATTGTCGTACAGCACTCTATAATCGCCAAGCCGAATTATAATTATCCAAATGGGCAATAAGAGAAGAAAGACAGCAGATATCACCTGTTTCCATCTTGCACCTAACTTCTTATAATCTAGTTCCTTGAAATTAACTTTCATAAATATTCCCCTCATCTCCCGACTTTCTTCTCCAACGCACTCCATATATCGAGTGGCACCTTTCTGGGCTGTCTTCCCGCCATCACAACCTCGTACTTCTTCTCTCCGTTTTCCACAAGCTCGTTTACATAACCCATCTCCTTTAGGGTATCGAGCTTCTTTATCAGAGCCTCTTCATCGATGCCCATCCTTGCGGATAGATCAGAGGAGGTGGAGTTTCCTGACTTTGTCAGTTCTAGAACGATGGATCTCAAGGGCGCTCTCAGATCAAGTAATTCTGCCATCGTAAAGCCCTTTTTTTTGCTGATGCCAGATATTTCCAAGTTCAGTATCTTTTCGATTTTATCTATTCTGTCTCGTATCTCCCTCAGCTCTTCCAGAATTGATAGATATGTATCTATATTTTTCATCTGTTATCACCTCCAGAGTCTAGTTCAGGCATTTCTATCGGCGAAGGCAGAGGCTTACAGCATCCACAATACAATACGTCAGATACTACTATAGCCTTGGCGGCATCTTTGCCACAACAGTAGACCGTCAGAATAAATGGCATCTCAGTCACGTGTTCCTTACAAACCGCCCTTCCGCAAAACCTGCAGATGCCGCTGGCATCCATTCCACATTTCCAGCATTTCATCTTCGTGCCTCTTATATTAGAGCGAGATAGATCAAAGGACAAGCCAATATTCAGAGGATCCACAGATACCTATAGAAATCCGTTGATCTTGGGCTAGCCACATAATTTGTTCCCTCATTGATTTCGCAAATGCTTGCTTGCATTCCAGATGCGCTGTGCCTCTCTCCATATCATCATAACCACTGAACTGATCACCGATAGTATCAGCAATAAGCCTATAACCATTAGAATTATCCTAACCACAATCCCTTGGCCTGCCCAGATGGGTTCGAATACCGGATAAATCACCTTTGTCCAAAAATAAGGGATGAGGGAGATGGCTATGATACTCCACACTCCGGCCATAATTCCAAATACCGTGAATATCGTCTCCTCCTGGCAAAACTCCCTCTGGCCGCTTTTCAATTTTTGCCACAACTGAGTCCTCAGGAAGTCAAATGATTTGGCCCGCAGGCTTGGCATCTCCAGATAATTCATGAGCATGTAATATCCATCCCATTCCAGGAGGGGACTGAGGTTCATGAGCGCGCTTGAAATGCCCAATACAGATATGCCAAAGAGCAAAGGCACAAAGGGCGATGAAGGAAATACGGCAATTGCGATAGAGCATATTGAAGCAATGAGGATGGTCGTAAAGGGTCCAGCCCAGCTAACTGCGATTCTCTGGTTTCGAGTGCCAAGCCACATATCGGTTGTATCCACAAAGAAGCATGGTTCTCCAAAATACACTAAAAAGCCGCCCTTTATCACCTTTCTGCCGTAGGATTTTACAGTGAGCCCATGACCATGCTCGTGTAGGAAGACCAGAGCCAAATTCAAGAGGAATAGGGAAAGAACACCATCTAATCCGAATTGTCCGAGGCTGCTCAGATCGTATCTGGGATTGAAGAACTCCCTCAGGAAGAGGATGGAGCCGGATATGGAGAGGATGACCCAAAGCACCTTGGCAGGACTCGTGTATAGGAGCCAGCCGCCGTTATGATAGATCCAGTCAAAATAGCGATCTGCATCGATGCTCACCTCGCCTTGAGAAAATCTGCTCCAAAGGCGAGCTAATTGGGGTCTTAGAGTATTGGGACTAGCCCGATTCAGCAGCAGTTCGTATATGTTAGAAGTTTTCTCTTCCAGAAGAGAGTTATTTTTGAGCGAGGATAACAGGCTAATTAGCTGATGGAATGGGGGAGTGCCATATTCTAAGATATAGGCCAGCGTGAGATCGGTGAGAGAGTGCTTTCCATCCATGAGGTTCCAAAGAAAGAACCCCTTTTCATCCATTTGGAGATAGGTGTTCTTCTGTGTGTTCTTTATTATGAAATATTCTCTTCCTCGGAAGGTCTGCTTGCTGACCTCGACTGTGCTTACGGCTTTAGGCTTGTGTTTGGAGAAGTCCAAACGATCTTTCAGGTTCAGCCAAAGATCTTGAGCAGATGGCTGTGCTTCCTTCGCTCTTATTTCCAGATTTGCCCATAAGCACTGCCTATCTTCCGACGCATCTTCTCTTTGGGACATCGAACTCAGATAGAAGTGATTCTGCTGGCAATTTTGTCCATTCCTCGTGAGAACAAGTGATCTCTATGATTGGCATAAAATATACCTCTGCTCCCAAGCTCAATCAGATCATCTGACTGAGGAAGCACTGTTGCCACTTCATAGTTATATGCCGTCTCTATATCCTTCTTCACCGCATCGAAATCGTACGTTGGCAGCACCTTATTTACGACCAGGAATAGATTTGGGACCTCTAGCCGACTGCATATATCCAAGGTAACGCTTGTTCCCTGGTAATCCTGATAATCCGGCCTCATTATGACCAGCAAGATATCGGATATAGCCAGCGAGAGCAGTGTCTCCTCCCCAATGCCGGGATGAGTATCCAGCAAGAGGTAATCTAGATGTAGCGCTTTGATGGCA
>CABMDX010000059.1 GCA_902385025.1 uncultured archaeon
TCGCTCCAGCCCCACCATTTTCAGATACTGCCTTCCCCTTTTCTCGCGCTCGGCTGCAGGCACCCCTTTCAGCTCCAGGCCAAAGACGACGTTATCCAGAACCGTTCGCCATGGGAACAGGGAGTATTCCTGAAAGACCATGCCTCTCTCAGGACCCGGGCCTTTTATGGGATCACCCGCAAGGGAGACTGTGCCAGATGATGGCTTCTCCAGACCTGCCACTATACGCAGCAGTGTGGTCTTGCCGCAGCCGGAGGGGCCGATGAAGCAGATGAACTCATTTTCTTTTATGCTCAAATTGATGTCTTTCAGGGCCTGCATCTCTTTGCCGTCTGCTATGAAGAGCTTGTTTACGCCCGTGATTTCCAGCAGTGCCATTCAATATGATAAAGCGGCTGGTAGGTATAGCTCTTTTCCTTCGGTAAGGATTGTTTCATGCATTCCAAGGCTAATGGGGCCTTCGAGCCCGGGTTGCAGTCCAGCTCAGGTGCATGGGTAGGCCGCCGCTCCTCCTATAAGGGCGCTTTGCCTCTCTGATATTCGACCATGTTGCTTTCTGTTATCTCTTGTGCAAAGTTGATCTACTATGCGGAACCGAAAACCTTATATTCGTTAATTGACGTATGATGTATTGGCAAAGGTCGAAGCACCTTTTTCCCTCCTACGTCACTGACTTTTGCCTCCCTCCTTCTTATTCGTCAAGCACTTTCTTGAGATCATAACGCTTCTTATTCCGTATATCCTGAACCTCTTCAGCCTTATTTTCATTTGCTGCACTCTCAAAAATCTCTGCTGACAATTGCTCGAAATCATATTAGCACTGCTACCGGCAATAGAAAACCGCGATATAATTCAGCGCGCATTATTAAGCTGTCTCTGTGGGGTGGATCATTATGATAAATCTAAGTCATAGGATGAAAATATAAAGAAAAAATAAAAAACATTATATTACTTCAGAGTGCTCGGATTAGCCCAATAGCCTTGATAATGGCTTTAGCGAAAGACTGCATCTCCTTCTTTAGTGCATCTCAATTATCCATAATTCATGGCCTTTATTGTTCCAATATTATGAAATCTAGATCTCCCTGAAACATATTGCAGAAACTGCTGATAAAGAAATGATAGTATAAAAGTATTTATTGTAGAAGTGGCACTATTAGATGTACCTGGTACGAGTTCTGCACTTTAATACCATTTGGCATAAGAGGAAACAGGTGCCTCCCAAGGAGATACTAAAATATGAATGAGTTTGATTTGGCTTTGGGTATTGACCAAAATACCTTGAATAAAGCGATAAGTGCAATATATTCGAAAACTCATAATAACATTTTTATGGGCTCTTTCGGCATTGATGTTCATGGCATAACAGCCGCGATAACCTGGGATATTTCTAAGCCACCTATGCTGGACCTAAATTATTCTGCGAGGGCTGATGCTGTCCTTCCCGAAATCTTTGGTAAGCTACAAATATTTAAAGATATCAGTAAAGAATCCATTGTGAAAACCACAGCATCGCTAAAAGCAGCCACATTTAGCATGATTATACCGGCAATTACTCTAACTTTGAAACTTCCCGTTGGTCAGCCATCAGTAACATTTTCCGCAAATGTGCTCTGTCAGGCCCAGATAAATCAAAATGGTCAAATAGAGCTTGCTGCTATTCATTTAGATCTGGATACATCTAAGAGCAAATTGGACTTCTTGGACCAGATCATTAATTCGCTTTCGGATCCCGTTCTTCATGCAGCCAATAATGCTCTAAAAGGGATACATATACCTACCATCAATGCAGAAGGCATAACTCTTGGTTATCCTGTTGCGGTTGTTTCTGGAGGTCGCCTAATTGTACTTGTCAATTTAGCCTCGAAGGGATCTCCGTCACCGACCACAGCGTCCTGGCCAAACGAGGCTGTTTTCTGCTTGGCGAGCAAGGAATTGATAAATGAAGTTGTTCGGAATAACTACAATATGGGAAAGATCCCTCATCAAGTCTCTGATAGAGGGTCTAAGGATCTTGGGATCACAACCGCATATTACAATGCCGCCCTTCAGGTAGGAGCGCCAAACATAGGGATGGCCGGCGCAGACTTTTTGATATCTTTGGGACTTGGTGGAAACGTGGCCGCGGGCTTCAAAACCATTCTTGGCAACTTCGGCTTGAACTATATGGCCGTTATAGATCCAAATCCCCTCTCCTGCAAGGTAAGGCTCTCAGTTGATAGCTCTCGACAATTGGTGGTGAGCATCCCGTCTATTCCAAGTGCAAAGGTGCTTCTTAAGCCACAAGGCAATGTTGCGGAGACTATACTTTCTACATTGAATGCTGTTCAGGCTAATATTATGTCTTTAATACTCTCTACCCTTCTCCCTCGGATAATCCAGAGCATCAACGTGCCTGTTGTCAAAATTCCAAGCATTCCCGTGGACATTGGAAACATACATGTAAAAATTCAGGCAAATAATCTCCGTGTTGGAAGTTTTAATGGGATGGCCCTTGTCGCAGGCAACCTTGAGGTGATAGACGCCTGAAGGAATCATAAAGCGAAAACCATGTTTGGAATGCGCAAATGAGAACAAGGGATATGCTGGATAAATCTGTCTCGATCTCCATCATCTCGAGAGGGGGCGCTTATTTGTATCGGTCGATGCTTGCCCTTCTCGTCCCCTCTCTTCCGCCATATCGACATCTTAAAGCTAAATACTGATAGAGGTTCCATGTAGATTCGTCCATCAAGATTTTGAAGAGTCAGGTCAAAGGCGCAGCCACCAATAGCCAAGAAAGTCCTCCCAGAGTCCTCTTCTGGCGTGCCTTCGGCAAGGGCAATTCAGGATTAAAAAAAGTCAGCTACAAGAGGCTTTGGGTGGTTTTCATATCACGAAAAAGGCAGGATTGGAAAATCCAGCAACTTCCGTGTCGCAGAAATCGAATACACGAAAGGGGTGAGGGAGAAGATTGCCCTCA
>CABMDX010000060.1 GCA_902385025.1 uncultured archaeon
GACAGAAGGACTCTTCCCGGCACCGGTTCTAACAGCGCAAACGGCGATTACCGCCCGCCTGGACCGAAGCATCGTATGCCTCCCCCCCAAGAGCCCGAAATCCGCACCGGCAGAGAGCACCCTGCTGGCCAGATGCATAACAGACTGGTGACTCAGATCGCTATATGCCAGGATGCATCTATTGACCTCACAACTCTCGATGATACTCTCCAGATCATCCTCCGGCCAGATGGGAAGACCATGTGGATACAGCCTGCCGCAAAGTTGGGGTGGATAGAGACGAAAAGCAATGCCAGGTATCTGGGCCGCAGTGAACCCCACCACCTCGTACTGGGGATTATGGCGAAAGAAGACATTGAAATTATGAAAGTCCCTTCCAGCAGCGCCAAGGATCAAAATACGCTCTCTTTTCCCGATCTCATAGCCAATAGACATAGATCTCACCGGATCCATTGATACCTTATTTTGTTTTGTTCTTTAAGATTTCCGAAATTTTTTTGGGTGCGCCTGATTGGTCGAGCTGGCACATAAGATTGACAGAGACCCGGAGCTGTTGCAGTCGGATGCTATCGGTCTGCCAATTCAATATGCAAAGCAAGCAATATGCAAAGCAAGCAGTCTGCATCCAGCCTGGGCATTAATTCCCCTGAAACCGCTAAGAGCGCGAGAAGAGATGAGCCAAAGCGGCATCATAATGATGAACTATGAGCCGGCGTAATGCTTGATATCATAGCCGTCTTTGCAGATTGCGAGAGAAAAGGTCAGAGCCCCAGGCGAGCCTGCTGGGGCACATTGACATTCGAGAGGACCTTTAGCCGATAGTCCTGCTGCAGCGTGGCCTTAAGCTTGCCTGAATAGACGCTGAGCGTGATCTCCTTGGTGCGGCCATATCTTCCTTTGCTGATTACTATCGTATGCAGTATGCCAAGCATATCGAGCTCCGCGATGAGGTCCGTTATCCTGCGATGGGTCAGATAATCGGTTTCCACGAGTGGACAAAGCTGCTTGTACATATTATAGACCGCGCTGGTGGTAATGTTTCGGGTACCCTGTTCTTCCAGAAGGACGATGCTGTAGAGAACTAGCTTGGATTGAGTGGGCAGGGTCTTGATCACTTCTTCTACTCTGTCCTGCTCGATCTTCTCGCGAGCGGAGCGAACATGATCCTCAGTTACAACTGCAGAGCGAGCCCTTTCTGCCAGTTCTCCTGATATACGCAGGAGATCAAGAGCTCGGCGTGCGTCTCCATGCTCCTGGGCTGCAAAGGCGGAACATAGAGGTATGACTCCTTCTTGAAGAACCCCGGGTGCAAAGGCCAACTTTGCTCTTTGCTCCAGGATCTCTTTGATTTGCTGGGCGTCATATGGAGGGAAGATGATTTCATCTTCACCAAGGGAGCTCTTTACTCTGGGATCCAGGAACTCAGTAAATTTGAGGTCGTTAGAAATGCCGATGATGCTGACCCTGGAGCGAAGAAGATCGGAATTGACGCGGGAGAGGTTGTAGAGAACGTCATCACCTTTCCGGACGAGCTTGTCTACCTCGTCGAGCATTATTACTACTACTCGCTTCTCGTCGTCAAGTGCATTTCTGAACTCTGCATATACCTGATCCGTAGGCCAGCCGGTCATGGGGATGTCTTTGTCGAAGTGCCTTGCCAGATGTGCCAGGATTCTGTATTGGGTGTCTACTACTTCACAGTTGATGTAGATCACAGCGCATTTCATGTCTCCAAGGCCTGCTTCCTCCAGCTCTTTTCCTACGTACTTGGCCACAGCGGTTTTTCCCGTTCCGGTCTTTCCATAGATGAGAACGTTGGAGGGGGTTTCTCCTCTTAATGCAGGAACTAAAACAGATGCCAGACTATTCACTTGCTCCTCTCTATGGGGCAGCTCACTGGGCGTATAAGTAGGGCGCAGGACATCCCTGGTTTGAAATATACCTCCCTGCGCCAATAAATCAGCAAATAACCCTCTTGAAATAGATACCAAGATAATTCCCCTCGAACAATTTTCCTTCGCTTTGGAGGATATTAAGAGTTATGGTGAACTCCCCTTTATTTCCACTGGAACCTTGCCCTCCCACCCCATGGCTTCCACTGGAAGAGGATTAAATTTGCGAAATACGTAACGATAGATAATGATATAAATTTAGCCGTTGGTAACTCTTCTTTTACTTCTATTTAAGCTTTTTTGTAGGAGCTTTTATTTCATTTTTCTTCTAAAATAGCTGCAATAAGCCAGCCTTTCTGGCATGATATTGGAAGAAAACAAAAATTTCTGCGCATTTTTTACTGTGCTTCCTAGGAGAAGCGAAAGATGTCTGTATCCTATCTGCGCGAAGGCGGCGAAATGAAAGAGAATGGTATCGTGAAAAATTTGAAATATATCATAACCAGAAATTTTTATATATATATTTTTGAATCATATATTGACCTATCTATTCTAGTCTATATGTATTTGAAAAGAGACATCAAGCAGTCATCAGCTAAGGCTATTTATTTCGGGTGTGCTAGAGCGATAGCCCCTTTTTTAAAAAATACTACCTCGCAAGCTTACTGCTGTTTTTCCTGCCTATAAAACAGCAAAAAGCCGGTATGATCGTTGGTTTCAGGGCGACTGCAGTCAGATGGCATATCCGACCGACAGCCACTTGGTAAAACCTTCCCGACAGGCCCATAGTCTCACGGTAGCGGCAGTCTTAACTTGTTGAATGGGCTGGCAGGATGCTTTTTGTCAGTACAGCGGGTCAAAGAGAGGAGAGAAAATCAGCTCTCCAGTGGAAATCATACGGTCTCTCTTGGCGCGCGTTTTTTTCTATGGCAAGATCAACCGTGTTCCAGGAAAGGGCATGCAATATTTTCTTGCTCTCTTATGCACA
>CABMDX010000061.1 GCA_902385025.1 uncultured archaeon
ATATGTTGTTTTCTGAATATATAATTACATGAATCGAATACAAGGATCGATCACAATTTTACTCCTTCCATGTTTCTGGCAAGAACATCAGGATCACCGGGAGCACTTCCAAGCGGCCTATGTACATGCAGAATATGCCGAGAATTCGCCCCAATTGAGAAACAGCACTAAAGTCCAGAGCCACCACTCCGAATCCCGGGCCGACAACCCCCAGGCAGCTCGCGGCTGCAGAGATGGCAGATATGGCGTTGAACTGAGAATTGTCGGACTCAATCATGGCAAAAGCCAATGTGGCGCCGAAGAAGATCAATAGATAAAGCTGCACAAAGAGCATTACGGATTTGATTACATCCTCGTTCAGGCTCTTTTTTCCCATCCGCACCGTTATGACTGCCTTAGGATGCAGACTGTGAATCAGCTCTCTGTATATGTACTTGAGGACAATCAAAACCCGTCCGACTTTTATTCCGCCTCCTGTCGATCCAGTACAGCTTCCAATCAGCATTAACATAATTAATATAAATTTTGCAGCCAGCGACCAGGCATCGTAATTGAAGTTGTTTACAAAGCCAGTCGTGGTCATGGTAGAGATAACCTGAAAAATGGAGACACGCATGTCTGTCCAGAGATCTCCTGGAATTCTTCCCCATATCAAAAGGATCAAGACCGATAGGGCTACTATAAGGATATAGATGCGGAATTCGGTATCATCTATTAGTTTTTTATGGGATTTTTTAATAATTACTTGATAATATAAAATGAAATTGGTTCCGCCCAATAAGAGAAAAATGCAGACGATGCCCTCCACGAAGACGTTATTGTATGATGCGATGCTGTAGGCTTTAGGAGAGAATCCTCCCGTTGCTATGCTGGCGAAAGCTGTGCAAAAGGAGTCGTAGATCGGCACTCCAAATATAATCAATATGAAGGCTTCGAGAAACATCAGGCTTAGGTATATTCCCCAGAAGGTCTTGGCAGTGTCCTTCACCCTTGGGGTGAGGGATTCTTTTGTCAGACCAATGCCCTCAACAGAATACAGCTCTCGGCCTGCCACTCCCAAGTTTGGAAGACTAGCTATGAATAGCAATATTATGCTCAGGCCGCCCAGAAGCTGTGTGAAAGATCTCCAGAAAAGGAGGCCAAAATAGGTTCCTTTCACTTCGAGAAGAGATCTTAGATTCAGCGTTATCCCAAAACCAAGATCCATTTTGTCGGCGGGAGAATGACTTAAAAGAAAGTTTGCAGCATGCTCGACGAATAGGTATGCCAGACTTCCTCGGACCCAGTCGTTGTTCAGGATCCAATATCCTTCTGAATTAAATTCCTTGAGGATGGTTGCACCGGCGGTGGTGAATCCAGACATCGACTCGAAGACCGCATCTATTGGACCCATTCCTAAGTAGATATATGGAAAGGCCCCCAGTGTTGCCGCCAAAAGCCATCCGCATGAGACGATGACAAAAGCCTCTTTGCGCCCCATGTCTCCATCAGCGCCTAAATGCTTGAAGAGTATGCCCACAGTAATCGCGGTAAGGGATGAAAAGGCAAAGGTTGCGACGCCAAGTGGCTCTCTGTAGAGGACTGCGACAAGCCCTGGGATTATCATCAGAACTCCGAGCAGGACAGCCAGCAAGCCAAGGGTTTTAAGGACGATCTTAGTATTCATCGGCGATATCTGGTTTTTATTCTGCGCTTATAAGAATTTTGGCAAGATATCGCTGTCGTCTGCAGGAGCGAAGTGGAAACGGGCATTGGACGAGGCCAGAGCCTTGGGCCTACGGATCAGACCCGACCGAAAGCTACAAATATCTATAACGATTATATAGATAGTTTGCCGCGTTTTGCGCTGTAAGGATGGGGACCAATTAAACGGCTGGGCTCTTATGGCCAACGAATCCGATGGGTGTATCCTACCGTAGATGCGCCGTCGAAGTTCCCTCGGCCTGAGAGGTGCTGTCAATGGGACGGCATCCGGAAAAGCTGAAAGGACCAGATGGGTCAGAGATATGCATGCCGTAACTGGCGTAGCATGCCTTAATTCAGCAAAATTCGGGAGTCCTCTGCCCTGTCTGCAGAGCGCGGCGCAAAGCTGTGGCAGAGGCAAGGAACAGGTCCGGCATCTTTCGATGTTTCGGGTTCCCGTGAGACGGACGCTGCGCTATTGTCCAGTGCTGTGTTGCTTTCTGTTCCGGCTTTGAGTCGGGCTCGGGGCGAGGTCAGGCCATCACTACGGTGGTTGGCTCCTCTGCGGAGGGCGCTGTGGATCGGTGCTGGCCTCTTCCAGCTTCGACTATGCCGTTATCGGACATTTCTTCTTTCAAGCCATTGGTGTTGACTTTCAAGCCGAAAACCTTATATCGACAATTGACGTATTATGTATTGGCAAAAGTCGAAACTCTCTTTTCTCCCTCCTATACCAGAAGACTTTTGCCTCCCTCCCTATCACCATCAATTATATCGCCTCTTTTGTAACGGGGGTCGGTAGCCACTCAACCTCAATCCTGGCCCCCGACTCACTGCCGTACTGCTCGATCCTCTGCGAGGCATGTTCCACCATCCCTCCTGAGGTTATGATCAAAGAGGACTTGCCGATCAGCGCCTTGAGGATGCATTTGTCAATGCCCCCATATGTGAAGTCGAGAGGGATCCTAGACTTGTCTGCCATGACCTTGGCACTCGTTCCCATGGCACCGACGAATCGGATTTCCTGTTCCTTAATGGCCGATTTGATCTCTTCTGCACCAATTTTATCGGCATTGCAGATGCAGATCTTGCCCATTGTTCCCTGGAATTCCTGCCCTGGCGCATGTGACTGCAGAATATCACATAGCTCCAGGATATTGCGAGGAGGCGTTCTTCTGCTTATAAGGCCTCTAGCCGCCAGCTCCTGATAGATATCAACAACTATAGGCAGCTTGAGCCTTGCCTCCCGGATCAGAGTGACATCACCGAAGACCTCCTGTCCGGGGCCCTTTTGCATCACGCCACCATCCTTCATGAGTATCACCTCATCCGCCCAGCGGTAGGCCAGGTCTACGTCATGGGTGGAGATGATCACTGTCTTGCCCCCTAAATTCAGCTCTTCCAGCATCTCCATGATCTCCTCTGAGCTGGCGGGATCAAGATTCGATGTGGGCTCATCCAGGATCATCACCTCCGGCTCCATGGCCAGGATGCCGGCTATGGCAACCCTCTTCTTCTCGCCTCCGCTGAGGTGGTGAGGAGGACGGCGCCCGTACCCGGAAAGGCCAACATAAGCAAGGGCATAAGTCACATACCTTTTAACCTTCTCCGGTGAAAAGCCGAGGTTGGACGGCCCGAAGGCCACATCCTGATAGACCGTGGGTGCAAAGAGCTGGTCGTCGGAGTTCTGAAAGACCATGCCCACTCTTTTTCGAATGTCTCGCAAAGATGCAGCATCATACCGCAAAGGCTGGCCATGAAAGAGGATTGTGCCTGACACGGGCCGCAGGATGCCATTGAACATGAGCATGAGTGTAGACTTGCCAGCCCCGTTTGGGCCAACCAGTGCTACCTTTTTTCCTTCCTCCAGACAGACGCTCACACTCTTCAATGCCTCTGTTCCGTCTCCGTAGGAATAGCTAAGTTCTTGGGTTTCAAGGATGAAAGTCATTCTGGTGACCTCATAAGAGAAGCATGTCACGGGTTATGGCTGAGATGGCTGCGACTGCCGCCAGATATGCGATCACTGCCAGAACCGCTTTGGGCTTTGCTCCAGCTTCAGGCGGTACCATAATCTCAAGCCTCCCTGAATAGCTGCGAGCATCCATAGCCACAATGAGCCTCTCTCCCTGCTCCCAGGATCTGAGGAAAAGAACGCAGGAGAGCATGGCAAAAGAGCGCAATGAATTCCAGAGTCCCGCATTTCCCAGGCGCATCATCTGGGCGCTATGGATCATTGCCGCCTGGTCCAGGAAGACAAAGATGTATCTGTAAATCATCATGGACAGCTCAATGACCGACTCCGGGACCTTCAGGGACTTGAGTGTGGCAAAGATCTCAATTGTGGGGGTGGTCAGGGCGATGAAAAAGAGAGCGCCTGTGGCGCCAAGGGTCCTGGAGATCAGGAGAAGGGCCAGGTTTGCGCCATCCTCTCGCATGGAAATGGTGTAGCCAAAAGCGCCCAGTGAAAATAGAGTCTGGCCCGTGCCATGCATGAAGGCAATGGCCACGGAACTGATTAGTGCGAAGGAAATCGGTATTAGTAACAATCGCCCATAAAATCGACCGGGAATTTGGGCCAGGGTCACAGTGATAAGTCCCATGGTAAGTGCCACCAATAAGGGCGCCAATGGCGATGTGGAAGATACGCAGAGCAGAATGGTACACAGGCCTAAAAAGAGCTTGAGCCTTGGATTGATATCCCTCAAGGCATTGCTCTGAGCATAGTCATCTAAAAGATCATGCATTCGATTTTCCTTCTTGCTCCTGATCCCTGGCCACCTTCATTTTGGCCAATGCGCGATAGTAGCCCAGGAAGTAGCCGATGATGATGCTGCCGATTGCAGCCTGCAAGGCAAAGAGCAGGCTTTCTATTTCACCACTGGGCGGCTCCCAAATAGAGTGATACCAGGGTTGATAGCTCCCGCCCGTCAGGTCCTGGATGACGCTCTCCGATTGGTCATCTGCGCCGCTCCACTCATGGTTTCCAGTGGAGCTGACGACAATAAAGGCTCCTATGAATACTGCGATGATGGCCAGGACGATTAACTCCAGCTTTATAAGGACGCCTCCTTAAGCTTTTGAATAGCCTGGGCAGGTGCCACATTAAGCCTTATTAAAACATCGCTGCGCAATTGAACAAAGTACTTGAACATGAGTGCTGTCACGGCTCCCTCAACTATGGCCAGAGGAATCTGAGTTATGGCAAAGATGGCCAGGAATGCCTTGAAGGAGAAGAGCACTCCCCCGGAAGCTGCCGGAAATGCCAGGGCGAGCTGCAGGGATGTGACGATATAGGTTGCCCAGTCAGCGAGCATGGCCGCCAGAAAGACTGCCAGGTACAGATTCAGTCCGGACTTCATTGCGGCTCTGTAAACAGCGTATCCTACCACAGGACCGGCAATGCCCATCGAGAAGGTATTTGCCCCCAGTGTGGTCAGGCCTCCGTGGGCCAGAAAGAGAGCCTGGTAGATAAGAACGATCATGGATAAGACGGAAGTAATCCAGGGTCCGAAGAGGATGGAACCCATTCCCGTGCCAGTGGGATGCGAGCAACTGCCTGTGACGGATGGCATCTTCAGACTGGAGAGCACGAAGATAAAAGCACCGGATACTGCCAGGAGCGGCAGGGTCTCGCGCCGCTCTTTGATAATAATATTCATTCTATAGATACCATACGCTACCACGGGCAGGGAAAGTGCAAACCATATTTCCCACCAGGGATGAGGCAAAAACCCCTCCATTATATGCATCGCTTCACCGGAGAATGCAAAGATATTCTCGCATATAAAGTTATCTTGAGTTTAAACCAAATAAGTTTAATTCATCTGCCACGTTTATCCTCTTGCTTCATCCGAGGCAATTGATTGCAGCC
>CABMDX010000062.1 GCA_902385025.1 uncultured archaeon
CGTCGATTTTCCTTTTCCAATTCCCGGACAGGTGGAGTTGTAGCTGATATTCAAGATTATATCTCAACGATCTGTAGCTTCGTCATCCACTCGAAAGGGGAACAGACGGAATGCTCTGGGTCGAACGGAATAAATGGTGCAGCCTCGGTCATAGAAGACGCAGGTAGCATCCTTCTTGCTTTTCATGACAGGGAAATCAAGAATTATCTTCTTTCCGGAATCATCCACATGAACGCACCGGCCACTGTATTCGAAGAGAGTATCCACGAAATCGCAGGGCTTCTGGCCAGTCTTACGGCTGATATTATCTATATCCTCTTTGGTGAGATAAATCATATTTGATTTTTCCCAGAAATCCCTTTGCTGCTCCATTGAAACCAGATCATCAAACTCTTCCGGCCTCTTATGATGGCAACATGTGCCGCATCTCTGGCATTTGAATTTGATTTCTGTAAAAGAACTCCTGATGAAAACACTGGGCAAGGGATAGCCTCAAAAAAGAGAGAAAAAGGTGAAGACGCCCTAAAGCGTCTTCTTCCTGGGGTGGTCGTCGGTCAAGACCTTCAGACCCAACTCCTCGGCCGACTCCGCCTTCATGATGTCAACCATTGCGGCAGCGGGGAAGACCATCGGAGCATTCTCAATAGGACCATACAGGTAGAAATCGGCACCCAAAATACCTGCTACCAGGTTGGAGCCTATGTCCACAGGTGCGAAGGCTTCCTTATGCTGTTTCTTCCACTTCTTCATCCAGTCCCAGGCAGAAGCTGCATTGTGGAATCCAGCGCCCACAGGCAGGCCGAGCTGTGCCTTGACTGCGATGCAGGCCCTGTAGGTTGCGCCCGAGCCGTTGCCAAGAGGCATAGCGGCTACGTCCAGGAGGATCCTGGTGATGCCGCATTCCTTGGCGTACTCCAGCATGCCCTTCTTGGCACCGCCTGCGGCCTTGGTCAGGATGTTCATCTTTCCAAGAGTTCCCTTCTCCATGGCGTTGAATGCCAGGACGATGGCAGCATCGAGATCGCTGTCCTTGACGGCCTGCAGCTCTTCGGGTGTGATGGAGGCGTTGATGGAGTTGTGGATGGCCCTGTCGGCTACGCCGATCTCAGAGGCATACTTGACGCCGAAGGCGCGAACCTCTGGTGCAGAGGAATCGATAAGGAACGGGTAATCGGACAGACCCACGAACCAGTCGATCTCTTTCTTCATGGCCTCGTTGCTCTCCGCGACGATCTGGTTCATACAGGAATTGCCTGTGATGTCGCTCATCTCAACCTGTGCGTTCCAGAGCCTCTCTGCGGCTGCCGCATCAAAGACTCCGTGCTCCGGATCGGAGACAATCTTGTGCCTGGCGTAGAACATGGTGCCGATGCAGCATGTGGGGTAATCTCCAGGCTGGCCCCCAACCTTGAACTTGCCGAACTCGAAGACCTCTTGCTTCCTATCAAACTTGAACATTCAAATCACCCTCGTCCAGTGGCCGGCATATACAAACAGTATATACGCCAATATTATGATCAATCCAGCGCATAGCCCATAGGCTGTGCCGAGATCCCTGCCGACAGATTTGCCGGCACGCAGGAATTTCTCGCCTGAGTAGAACTCAATCTTCTCATCGATCTTGTCCAGCCTTGCCATGATCTCATTGAGCTGATCCTTATCGACCACAGCTACTGGAACTGCCTGCCTTCCTTCATTGGCCATGGCTCAAAGCCCCCCGCTAAATACAAAGAACGGCCCGAGCATCATCACTATTGCAATGACGAATCCAATGGCGAATCCCATGGTGACTGTAGAAAGAACACCTGAACTTAGCTTGGTTTCCCTGGCCAGGAGCTGGGACTTATATTTAATGTCCTCCACTACTTCCTGGAACAGCGGTATTCTCGGATCGATGACCTTGGGAATTCCCTGGCCGTACACTATCTCTTGCTCTTCAGCCATTTTATTTCCCTCCTACCATCCTCAGGATTATGCCGAAGAAGATCAGGACCATGGTCATGCCTAATGCGATGCCCTCTATCTTTCCTGCGTAGATACCAGCCTGGAACTTGTTGAGGAGACCATTGTTGGTAACCGCGGCATCCATCAACCTCATTCTGCTCATGATGTCCACGGCTTCAGCAGCCATGGGCCTCGGGCCAGTCTCTATTTCTTCTTCTCCACCCTCTTTGATCTCGATTCTCATAGGCTCGACATCTAAGGCCCCGGGATCTTTGGAGACAAGCTCCGCGATCTTGGCCTTGATGGCGCCCATGTCTTCGGTATCCATCATCATGACGGGCTGAACCTGCTGTTTGACCCTCTCGATGGACTCCTCAGACAGATTCTGGATAAAGGGGATGGCGCCCTTGGCACCGACGATTCTTCCTTCCTTGTCGACTCCCGCTGTGAGGAAGGCTTCGATGGCCTGGCCGGTGATGTGCCCCTTAACCTCCATTCCCGTGACAATCATGTATCTGATGTTGGGATTGGAGACCATATTGGCCACCATTTTCTCGATGCCGATATTCTCTGTCTTGCAAGGCCCAACCAGGCCCGCTCCGGCTGCAAGCAGCTCCGAGCCCTTGAGGTGCGATCCGCATGTGCAGACTGCCACCGGGCTCTCCGGGTTTCCGGTCTCGTACTCACCGGTGATAAGCGGCCATGGCTCGGATGGTTTCTTCTTCAGTACCATTTAAACCACTCCTGCCGGCTTCAATGCAGCTCTTATGAGATCCACTCCAGCAGGGCTTGCGAACAGCGTGCTGATGAGGAAGACAAAAGCCACTACCAGGCCGATGATGAAGCCCATCCAGATGTTGGTGTATAGGCCGCCAATGTAGGATGCCTTGCCTCTGTTGGCGTAGGACTCCATGAGTTCGCTATCCGGCGTCAACTGATTCATAAGGTCGTCCGCTATATGGTCCAGTCTCTCGACCATGGGGTATATGGGATCGAGCGCGTACTGAACGACGTCGTCTCTCTCCTCTGCAACCATTCCCTTAAGTGGATCGAACGACAGGCCCAGTTCTGATGATATTCTAACAATTCCCATTTTACTCGCTCTCCTTTATAGCGCGCTCGGCGGCAGAAGCCCTGTTCCGACCACTGCTGAAGCATCTCTCTTTGCCAGCCTGAAGTACCATACATAGAAGTAATACCATACAGCAAAGCCCACTACAATCTCAAGCATGCCAGCGGCAAAGCCCAGAGTCATCAGGGCACAGATACCTGTTGCGATAGTAGCCATTCCGCCGACCATGACGCCATTCACAAGGGTTCTATCCTGCTTCTCATCCGGGCCGAGGTTGGCGTTGAAGGGGTGCAAAATAGCCAGACCGCCGCAGATGAATATGATCGCCAGGAAGCCGGTATTGAAAACATCTTTTACGATATCCGCATATGCCAGGGATCCTGAGATAGCAAAAGACCAGCCCAAAATGGCCATGGTTCCTGCGCCTGAGAGGTCAAAGAGGCCCTCTTCCATGATTGGAATGTTGAAGCCCATAACCCTATTGGCGATAAGGCCGATGACATAACCAAATACCACGGAGTAAACCAGGGCAATAATGACACCCAGCACGCCAACGCCAAGCTGCTCGGCGAGATTGAGGCCAAATAGAGATGCAACAACGCCCATGCCCAGAGCCAGCATTCCAATGGAGGGTACTCCCGTGCCGATACCGTAGGCACAAACCCTGCGCACGGCATTTGCGCCCAAAACCACGCCAAAGAGGGCTGCCAACGCTCCCACGAAGGAGAATATGTTCGTTCCTGTGACACTGTTGAGAATCCACGCAAGGTAAATTCCAATTACGGACCCCACGAGTCCATAGATCCTGATCTTCTTTGGATCAAGGGCCTGAGGTGCTCCTGCTGCGCCACCACCTACTGTCATTTTAGACACCTCCGATGGGGGTAATCAGGACGGCCACAACAGCCAGGATGATAGTCGCTACCAGGCAGGACTTGAAGGCCTTGGGCCACTTCTTGAATTTGGGATCGTGGAATCCTTCAATGGTACCCTGGATGTTCCAGGAAGCCAGAACGGCATCTACCATGAATATGCCAACTGCGAAGACCGCACTCATGGCCGGGTTGCCATTGATCTGTACTAGTGGATAATAGATCAAGGCGCCACCTATGCCACCCATAGCAGCTCCGATGGTTCCGCTCACATAGCAAACTGTTGGGATGCCCTGTCCGACGGTACCAGGTGCAACATAGGGTGGCTGGGAGAACTTGGTGATGGGGTCATAGTTGACCTTCGCAGATGCGAAGGGCGCACCCACCGCATAGGCGTAAATCCAGCTACCAGTCAGCATAGTGGCATCCATCATGATCATAGCGCCGACTGCACCAGTGGCCAGAATGGGCCAAATGTTATCGGTGACGGACATCATCAGGCCAGCAGACAGAAGACCTGTCAGGCCGGAGCCTGCGGCGAGCTGCACAGTACCAGTACCGATACCTGTGGCCTGGGCCATGGCTGCAGGGGCACCGCCCACGGGGACGAAGTGAACGCCTACGCCCACAAGCAGGCCGCCTACAATGATCTCCAGAAGATATATAATAGTATTAATATCGAAGCTCATGCAGCTATATCACCCTTGTATCCTGGATACGGCCCGTACTTTCTCCGAGCTGAGAGCTCACAGTAGAAGTTGTACAGGTTCATCACAATTACAAAGAACAAGCCCATGGCAATAGCAGCGCCGGCGTGGGTTACTGGATCGAAAACGGTTGTCCTCCAGTTATCGAGGAAAACAGTCAGGCCAAATCCCATTCCCGTGCACGGTCCGCCAAACTTGGCGCAGAACCAGGCATTATCAATGGAATTTCTGAGTCCAGCTTCTGCTTTCCTCACAATCTGTCCGGAGAGCATGGTGTTGAGGCCCTGTCCAAACAGCCTCCACTGGAATTCACGCTCACCGCCATAGTGGATATCTCCCACAGACGACCCAATGGCACCGACGGTCAATCCCCAAATCAGGGCAATGACAGGAATCGGGAAGGGGTGATGAGGTGTTAGCACATAAACCTGGATAGTAGAAATCAGGGTGATACAGAATGATGTTATCCAAACGTGCGCCATGATGGAAGGCGTTGTATACCTAATTATATCCAGGTAGATCCACTGATTGAACCTGGCCTGGCTTGCATTTCTTCCTAAATAAGCGCTCGTCGCCATTACTCCATTGAATAGAGCGGCCAGAGATGCGCCGACGGCTACTGCAAAGAGCAAAGGCATATGGTAGCCTTCGATGAGCACATAAGCCATGATGGCTGCGGTTGTACACCACAGAGCGTTCGATGGCGGCTCGCCAGCTATGGCCTTGTTGTAAATCCTGTGGGGATTTCCGACCTGGGCGGCCAGTTGTACTTGCGAGTTGGGGTTGCTTTGAGAGCCTATATCGGATTCGATATCCTCAGAAGCGCCCGCAACTGTCGCAAGGGCACCCATAGCAGCTACGAGCCCCATGCCAAATGCGTCCATTTATTCCTCCTCCTTTTCATTTCACCAATTTCATGGTTTTACACGATAAAATTGGCTATGACGCTCTTGGTATCAATTACCTAAACTTATAAACCTTTCGCGAATCACCACGGTTCTCTCTTCGCCCCGATCCGATAGCCGATGATGTTGGTCAGGCGGTGAAGAATGGGTGTGATCGCCAGCACGATCAGTACTATTGTTAGGGTAAAATTTTGCCAGAACCAGTGAGGAGCTATGATCAGGGTCAATAGCCAGGACCCGATTACGAAGTCGAGCTGGTCGATTACAAAAAGAGGCGCTCCGCGCTTCAGGCCAAGGCGGCGCTTGAAGAATGCCGCCACAATATCACCAAGCATTGCTCCAAGGGAGAGACCTGTAAGAACTGCAAGCTGCTCATACCCGCTGCCGAAAGTGGGCAGGCCCAAGCTGGCCGCGATCTGGTTTAAGAGAAGTCCGGAAAGAATGCCACAGATGGTGCCCGCGACGGTTCCTCGAAAGGTTTTGCCGTCTCCCAGCGTGCGCCGGCCATCCTGGAAGGTCTGTCCCATATCCAGTGGTGTGCCGCCGCCAAAAAGCGCCGCGCAGTTATTTGGGATATAGGCGGGCAGCATCAGCCAGAAGGCAACGATCAGGGGATTCATTCTTCTTTCTCAGAGGTTCTCCCCAGTTCTCACCCATATATCAAATTAACTGCTCGGATCGAA
>CABMDX010000063.1 GCA_902385025.1 uncultured archaeon
AAATCCCTGAGAGACGCAAATCTCATTCTCCTTCATCCCTCCAGCGAGGCCTGCTGGGATGAAATTGTCCCTGCCCTGAACCCGAAGACGCCCGTCATCTCTTTTGGCCGCGACCCATCTCACTGGGTTCTGTCCAATGTCTCATTGGAAATAACTACCACGGTAAACAAATACATCCTCTTCGGCGGACCGGAAAACTACAAGAACATGCTCAAGTATGCCTGCCATAGTGCCCTCGGCCTAGACTCTTACTTCGACTATGAGCCTCCAAGGGAATTGCTCTGGCAAGGGCTCTACCATCCTCGCTCCGAGAAGCCATTTGCGACACTGGAGGAATATCTAAAGTGGTATGGCATCGTGACGCGCCCCGCAGTAGGCATCATTTTTTCCAGAACCTACTGGGCCAATGGCGACCTCGGAGTAGTCGATGCCACAATCCTGGAATTGGAAAAGCAGTTCTCCGTGCTTCCTGCCTTTTGCTTCGGCATGGGTGACAGGGACCTTGGGGCCTGGTCCAGCGGCGAGGTAGCTGAAAGGTTCTTCTCAGGAAGAATAGATGCGGTCATCAATCTTCAGCCCGTTTTTCGCTCCAAGAATATGGAGGAATCCATCAAGGCACTCAAGCGATTGGATGTCCCGATCTTTCATCCCCTCATGGTCTATCACAAGACCGAAGAGGAATGGGATAGAGACGTTCACGGCCTTTCCAGCAGTGAAGTGGGCTGGTCGGTGGCGATGCCCGAGTTTGAAGGCGTCATCGAGCCCATCATCATAGGAGTGATTGACAGATCGGTCTGCGACGGTGCCCTGGCAGAGCGGCATGTGCCCATACCAGAACGCGTCTCCAAGGTCTGCACCCGCGTCGCTCGCTGGATCGCGCTCAAGAATAAGCCACCGGCAGAGAGGAAGGTGGCCTTCATCCTGCACAACAACCCCTGCGTCTCCGTGGAGGCATCCGTTGGCGGAGGCGCTCATCTGGATACGCTGGAGAGCGTCACACGCATCATGAACAGTATGGAAGAGGCCGGATACAGCCTGGAAAATCCTCCGGCAAGCGGCAAGGAACTGATCGAGACCATCATGAGCCGCAAGGCTGTATCAGAGTTCCGATGGACGCCCATCGAGGAGATTGTCCAGAAGGGCGGAGCCCTGGCTTACTTGAGCAAAGAGGAGTATTTGCAGTGGTTTGATCAGCTCTCTCCACGCGTACGGGACCGCGTCAGCGAAGCCTGGGGTCAGCCTCCGGGCGAAGAAAAGGATGGTATTCCTCCCGCTATGCTCTATCAGGGAAAGATCGTGGTAACAGGAGTTTTGTATGGCAATGCCCTGGGCTGCGCTCAGCCGAAGAGGGGCGGTGCCGGAGCACGATGCGACGGCCAGGTCTGCAAGATCCTACACGACCCGGAGGTTCCGCCCACCCATCAGTATCTGGCCACCTATCATTATATAGAGAAATACTTCGGTGCAGATGCCATTGTACATGTGGGAACACACGGCAACCTGGAGTTCTTGCCAGGCAAGTCCGTCGGCCTCTCTGGCGACTGCTATCCGGACATTGGGATCGGCAGTATGCCCCATCTCTATATCTACAACTCAGATAACCCACCTGAGGGGACCATTGCCAAGAGGCGCAGCTATGCGGTGCTGGTGGATCACATGCAGACTGTGATGACCGACTCTGATCTTTATGGAGAGCTGAAAGATCTGGAAGACAGGATCGCAGAGTACAATCGCGCCAGGGTCTCAGACGGAGGAAGAGCGCATGCCCTGGAGCATATCATCCTCGGCCTCATCGAGAAGAGTAACCTTGCCAAGGAGATTCGGCTTGAGAGGTTGATAGAATCGGGCACCGGCTTCGAGGAGATCCTGGAACGGGCTCACGATAAGATCTCGCAGCTCTACAACACACAGATACCGGACGGCATGCACATCTTTGGCCTCCTGCCCGAGGGGGAGAGACGCCAGGAGATGGTGAGGGCCATCCTGAGGCCAGAGGTCAGAAAGGCTGCCGCCGGGCTGCTGGGAAGAGAGGTCTCAACCAGGATGGAGGATCTGCAGGAGCTGGACCTGCTCTCGAAGGATCTCATCTGTGCCATGATAGCGGATGCAGAAAATAAGAGCAATGGTGGAAGCAGCGAAAGTGCGGGCCATGACGCCCTGGGCGCTGTCCTTGAGGCGCGGGGATTGCCCTCTGGCGGCTCTCTTCTTGCTCTGAGGGACAGAGTGGAGGAGCTATGCTGGAGGCTGGAGGAATCAAAGGAGATGAAGAGCCTCCTGCACGGATTTTCGGGAGGCTTCATCGAGCCTGGACCATCCGGCCTTATTAGCAAGGGAAAGATCGAGGTCCTTCCCACGGGCCGCAACTTCTTCTCGCTGGATCCGGCATCCATTCCCACGGAAGCTGCCTGGATGGTGGGAAGAAAGCTTGCAGACAGCCTGATCGAGAAATACCAAAAGGAACAGGGCCGATTTCCGGAGAACGTGGCCATGTTCTGGATGGCGGGTGATGTAATGTACGCCGACGGCGAGCAGATGGCGCAGATGTTCTACCTCATCGGCGTCGAGCCCGTCTGGAAAGGTGGACGGCTCAAGGGCTACCGGATAATTCCTCCAGAAGAGCTAGGCCGGCCCAGAATCGATCTGACCGTGCGGGTCAGCGGCATCACCCGCGATTGCTTCTATAACTGCATAGAGATCATGGATCAGGCCATAAAAGAGGTCGCGCTCCTGGACGAGCCGCTGGATATGAACTTCCTGCATAGGCACGATCTGGAGAACGGACCCACGCCCCGTATTTTCGCCAGTCGTCCTGGAACCTATGGCAACGGCGTCAGCCTGGCCGTTTATGCTTCCGCCTGGAAGAAAGATAAGGATCTCTCGGACGTATTTATCTACTGGAATGGGTACGCTTACGGCAAAGGCTTCTTCGGGGAGGAGTCACAGGAGCGGCTGACAAGGCAGCTCAAGAGCGTGGATGTTACATTCAACAAGACCACAACCGACGAGAAGGACCTCTTCGGCTGCTGCTGCTACTTCGGCAACCACGGCGGCCTGACAATCGCTGCCCGCGAGGTTTCGGGAAAGAATGTGGAAGCATACTATGGAGACACAAGAGATGCAGATCATGTCGAGGTGCGGGCCCTAGCCGATGAGGTCAGACGCGTGGTCCGAACCAAACTTCTCAACCCCAAGTGGATCGAGGGCATGAAGCGGCATGGCTACAAAGGCGCGGGGGACATCTCCAAGCGTGTGGGCAGAGTCTACGGCTGGGAGGCCACGACCCAGGAGGTGGATGACTGGATCTTCGATGACATCGCCAGAACCTTTATCATGGACGAGGAGAACCGCAAGTTCTTCCAGGAGAACAATCCCTGGGCCATGGAGGAGATGGGGCGCAGGCTGCTGGAGGCCGAGCAAAGAGGCCTGTGGAAGGCAGACCCGGAGGTCCTGAATGCTCTGAAGTCCGTTTACCTTGAGATCGAGGGCTGGATGGAAGAGCGTATGGGAGACGTGGGCAGCGAGTTCCAGGGCGGTGAGATAGATGTAGTGACCGCTGATGAGGTTGGAGCCTGGAAGGAGAAGATGGCCAGGGTTCTGAAGACTTGAATGCAATTGAGACGGACCAGACAAAACATACTATGCCCACAGAACAATTTTTGAGACGCGCTCTTTCAAGGGGAGCAGAGGAGGCCTATGCCATCCTCTGGTCCGATTTGGTGGCTCTGCGGCGCAATCTCTCGAATTACCTGATAGCCACGGTTGTCAGCCCCCTGCTTTATATGGCGGCCTTCGGCTTTGGCCTTGGCGGGAACATCAAGATGGATGGCATCAGCTATCTGGAGTTCGTGATTCCGGGCATAATCGCCATGACGGCCATGAACAGCAGCTTCAACGGTTCTGGAACCAGGCTCGTGGTGGACCAGATCCACTGGCGCAGCTTTGACGAATCGCTCATGGCCCCCATCGGCCACCTTTCGCTCTTGATCGGCAAAGCCCTGATTGGAGTCCTGAGGGGCAGCGTAAGCTCCATAGCATTTCTGATCATGGCATTTATCATAAGGCCAGAGCTTCACATCAACCTGCTCTTCCTCTTCAGCCTGCTTCTAACCTGTCTGATCTTTTCTTTTCTGGGTGTGCTTTCCGCTCTATTGGCCCGCTCGTATGATGATATGATAATGTTCACGAGCATCATCATCACACCCATGGCATTTCTGGGAGGGACATTCTTCTCCCTGAATTATATGCCGGCAGCCCTGAAGTATGCCCTCTATCTGCTGCCGCTCACCCATGCCAGCATCTGCTTGAGGGCCTCGATCCTCGGCCAGGGCACGCCATACTTTTCTTTATTGGCAATGATCGGTTTCCTGGCGCTCTTCTCGGCAGGGGCGCTTGTCGCTCTAAATAGAAAGGATGCTTGAATCATTTTTTGCGAGAAAACGGTTGGCCGGATGTTTTGACCGGCCATGCAGAATTTGGGACTTCGGTTTTTGCAGATGATTCTCAGATCTATTTTGCAGGATATCCCAGCACCACTCCCTCAGGATACTCGAGTCCCATGAACTGCTCAAGGTATTCTTTGTAGATCTTCTCGGGATCGATATCGAGCGTTGGATGCAACCATCTGGCGTAGTAAGCGTCGCCAACGATGGAATCCGGTCCCCAGGCGATCTCCGTGCTGATCGGATAGATTCGGTTGTTCTTGGCGGCATCGAGCCTGCTCCAGCCGGGCCGGCCTTCGATGTACTTCTTGAGAATGCCTGCCGCTTCATCGCTGTCCTTCCAGCCAGAGCTTCCGGAATCCGGGGCAAGGGACCTGACAATCACATCCGGATTCTCCTCGAGAACCCATTCACTATCTACCTTGGGGTACTCTGGAAGCGCTGCAGCAATGTTCGCTCCGCCCGTGAAGTTGCTGACAGAGTCGCCACTGCTGCCCATTCCGTAGCTCGATATCTCAGAATTGGTGTTCTTTGTTCCCCATTCCATAAAGAGACGGGGCTTATCTTCTTCCTTGACGCTGGCAGCTTTATCTCTTATTGGCTGCTCGTAGAGGTTGCGCCATTGCAGGTATTTTTCTGCCTCTTCATCCTTGCCCAGGATAAAGCCCAGGGTCTTCATCTCAGACCTCATTATGTTGTCTCTATAAAAATCAAGTCCCAGCACTGCAATACCTGCAGCCTTGATGCTGTCCTCCAGTTTCGTGGCGCGATCGAGGTTGGCGGAGGTGATGACGATGTCCGGCTTAAGCTTAACAATTATCTCGCT
>CABMDX010000064.1 GCA_902385025.1 uncultured archaeon
ACAGAGAGTTCGCCCGCAGATCTCAGATATCCCTATCTTGTCAAGCCCCGCGTGGGTGCAGGCGGAGTGGGCTGCAGAAGGGTAAGCTGCGACGCGGATCTTTTTTGGGAGGATGGCCTGATCGCCCAGGAGCTTATCGAAGGCCTGCCGGCAAGCGTCTCGGTCATCGGCTCTGGCCAGGGGGCCCGCGCAGTGGCCGTCAACGAGCAGCTTATCGGCCTGCCTTGGGCCGGAGCCAGAGGCTTTCGATATTGTGGGAACATCACGCCTCTAGAGCCTGCATGCCCCGGCATCGCTGAGATGGCTGAGGAGATCGTCGCGAAGCTGGGCCTTTTGGGCAGCAATGGCGTGGACTTTCTGCTGACCGATCATGGTCCTGTGGTGGTCGAGGTCAATGCCCGTTTCCAGGGGAGCCTTGATACCGTGGAACTGGCCACAGGAATCAACCTCTTCCAGGCGCATATCAACGCCTTCCAGGGCCTCCTCCCGGAAAGGAAGCTTGCTCTATTTACTGCTGGAAGAGCGCTAATATATGCACGAAGGGATTTGGTGGTCAGCGAGGATCTGGATAGAGAATGGACCACGGACGTTCCGCTGCCGGGGTCGCGAATCGCCAGGGATGATCCGATCATCTCCATCCTCGCCAAAGGAAAATCTAGAGATGACGTCGTGGCCGAGCTGAAGCATAAATCTGCAATGCTAACTGGGGATCAGAGGCAAAAAAGCAAATTTCCCCTGGATTGCAGCTACCAGGATACAACCCTATAAAGCCAGTTGCAAATAAGCGTCCAGGCCTTGACAAAACCGGATCCTTTCTCCAGCTTCTGAATATCCTTTTCGCTGTACTTATTTTTTTCCTTCATCCACGAGTCCATGAGCTGGAGTCTCTTCTTTTCCCAATATAACAATAACGGTCATTTGAAATGACGGCAAAGAGCAGGTCCCGGGCGGAATGCATGTTCCGATATCAGTATAAAAGGATGATGCCAGAAAAAGATAATATAGCTAAAGAATTAAGCTAATAAGAACAAAGCAATATCTAGAACTGAGGATGAGATGAAGTCGCCGGAAAGGATAACCATAGCTCTCGATGAAGAGACCGCGGGCCTGTTCAAGAAGATGAAAGAGGACCTGGGCATGTCCCAAAGCGAGCTGATGCGAGAGTCGCTGAAGTTCTTCTCCAAGCATAAGTCGCTCTTTGAATTTGCAGAGGACAAGAAGGTATACACTCACGCGGAGATGCTGGCCGCCGGGGAGCATGTGATACTTGATATCGACCACTGGATCCTTTTCCTGAGCTTCATTGAAACTCATCCCGACAAAGAGAAGTTCTGGAATTTTCATAAGGAGGTCTGCCAGGCTCATGCCGAGCAGTTCAAGCACAAGCTCTACAATGCGGAGAGCATCCTTAAGCGCTTGGAAATATGCAATCTCTTCAAGATGAGCAAGACCGGGAAGAACGAATTCACGCTCATCTTCGGGTCGGATGCGCCCAAGAAGTTCGTGCGCGCTGAGCTGGAAGAGATCTTCTCCGGCATGGGGTTTATGGTGGAGATCAAAGAGGACTTCTCAAAGCTGAGGGTGAAGGTAATACACGACCTCTGATTTGGGTCCAGAACCCTGATTTCTGGCCAAGAGAGGGGCTTTTCCGGCATGCAGATCGTGTCAAAATGGAATCCTTTTTTGTCGAATGGCTTTCCCTTTCACCACTATTTATTTTAAGAGGGAGGAGGTAGACCATCCCGTATGGATCTCACGGGCCGCGTGCAGGGATTCATGGCCATGAAGCTGAAAAGCTTCAGTGTGGAGCTGGCCGAGAAATATGGAGTCCCTGAAAACGAGGTGGCCGATGTTGTAGGGTCCTTTTTGGAGGACACCTACTGGCCTGCGCAAAAGTTGGCCGAAGTCATTTCCTGCAAGAAGAATCCCGTCTTGCTCTTCATAGGCAAAAAGGACTGTCCTATCTGCCAGAGGTGTCAGGTAGATCTGGATGCATTTCTTTCCAGCCACAAAGACCTGGAGCTTATAAGGGTGGACTACACAACGCCAGAGGGACTGCTCTATCATATGATCCAGCAGCAGGACACGGGCAAGCTGCCCATGATTGCTATGATCTACGGGGGCATGATAACCATGTTCATCACAGGAGAATGCATCCATAGCGCAGTTTACGAAAAATATTATAATGCACTGCGTATGCAGGGCAGCCAAAATATATATGCTCTCTGAGATTACAAAAAGCCAAAAGCGAGGGAGATCGTGACCATAATCGTGCTTAATTTCAAGACGTATCGTGAATCGACGGGCTTAGAGGCTCTGCGCCTGGCTGAGATCTGCGAAGACGTATCCAAGGAGTACTCGGTTCAGATATGGGTAGCGCCTCAGGTGGCCGATATATATGCCATCTCCCATGCGGTAAAGATCCCGGTTTTTGCTCAGCACGTGGATGGTGTCGGATATGGTGGCTATACAGGCCATATAACCGCAGCTTCCCTGAAGGCAGCCGGTGCCAGCGGCACTCTCATAAACCATTCAGAGCGGCGGCTTAAGCTGGCCGATATTGATGCATCCATCGCTGCCGCTCGACTTGCGGGTCTCAAGACAATTGTCTGTACCAATAATGTGGCTACAACTCGCGGTGCAGCAGCCCTTGAGCCTGACTATGTGGCTGTGGAGCCGCCGGAGCTTATCGGCAGTGGAATACCTGTCTCCAAAGCCAATCCGGACGTAATCAGAGGCTCGGTGGCGGCGGTCAAGGATATCGCTCCCGCGGTGGGGGTGCTTTGTGGAGCTGGAATCACTCATGGCGAGGATCTGAGGTCCGCTCTGGAGCTGGGCTCGGCTGGCGTATTGCTTGCTTCGGGAATCATCAAGGCCAAGGATCCGCGAGCAGCCCTGGTGGATCTGGTGGCCGGGGCTAAAAAATGATCTCCGTGCACGTTCGCGTCTCGGGCAGAGTGCAGGGCGTCTTCTATCGTCGCTATACCATGGATAAGGCCAAGATGCTCGGAGTCAAGGGCTGGGTGCGAAACATCCCAGGAGGTGGCGTGGAGGCCGTGCTGGAAGGAGAGCGCCAGAAGGTCGGAGAGCTGCTCAAAGCCATGAAGGTCGGACCTGCGGGCTCAATGGTCCTGGGAATGGAGTTCTCCGAGCTGGAGACAAAGGGCTATCAGGATTTCGAGATAGAATATTAGCTATATTAGCAAATCGATCTGGGCTGCAGCAGTCGATTAGGCTGCTCGCCCCGCTAAGATGGTTTAGCGTTTATATCTATTATCAGGATGTGATCTCTTGCTTACTGTGAACAGATACAAGTGCTGCTACTGCGGTGCCTGTGTCGGAGTCTGCCCGACATGCGCACTGGAGCTGGTGGAGACCTGGCTGGAAGTCTCAGCTGATTGCAGGGAGTGCGGCATCTGCACAAAGATATGCCCCGTGGGCGCCCTGGAGGTCAAGGCATGAGCATGATGTGCGATGTAATAGTAGTGGGCGCGGGGCCCGGTGGATCGATGGCTGCCAGGACAGCAGCCGCCGCTGGCCTGAAGGTTGTCATGCTGGAGACGCGCCAGGAGATAGGCGATCCGGTGCGCTGTGCAGAGGGTGTTGGCAAAAGGGCTTTATGCCAGATGGTGAAGCCTGAGCCGGAATGGATCGCAGCGGAGGTTAAGGGCGCCAAGATCTATTCCCCGGATGGGACCTGCATAGTCATGTCCGAGGATAAAGGCGGCGCCGAAGTGGGCTATGTCCTGGAGAGAAAAGTCTTCGACAGGGGTCTGGCCATGGAGGCCGCACGAGCAGGAGCCAAGGTGATGGTCAAGACCAGGGCTCTGGGGCTTCTCAGGAAGGACGGCGTCCCTGTGGGCGTCTCAGCCATGCGCATTGGCGAGCCCCTGCAGATCGAGGCGCCATTGATCATCGGCGCAGATGGCGTGGAGTCCAAGGTGGGGCGCTGGGCAGGCATTGACACCACACTGAAGCTGAAGGATATCGAGAGTTGCGCTCAGTTCCTGGCCTCAGATCCGAGCGTGGATGACCAGTATTGCGAGTTCTTTTTAGGAAACAGCATTGCTCCTGCGGGCTACGTCTGGTCTTTTCCCAAAGGCGAAAAGCTTGCCAACGTTGGACTGGGCATAATGGGCACCAAGTCCAAGCCAGGTGAAGCCACCCGTCTCCTAAAGCAGTTCATGAAGTCGCGCTTTCCCAACGGCAAAGTATTGGAAATGGTAGTGGGCGGAGACCCCTGCTCAGGGCCCATCGAATCTGCCACGGCAGACGGAGTGATGCTGGTGGGCGATGCTGCCCGCCAGACCGATCCATTCACGGGAGGAGGCATTCTGACCGCCATGCAGGCGGGCATCATTGCTGGTGATGTGGCCGCAAAAGCTCTGCAAGCAGGAAATGTCAGGAGGGAGGGACTGAAAGAGTACGAGGATCGCTGGCGAGAGGAGATCGGAGTGCACCTGGCCAGAAGCTTCGAGTTCAAGGAATTCTTCGTGAAGCTGACTGACAAAGATCTAAATCAGCTCCTCGGCTCCCTCAAGCGAGAGGACATGACGAAGATGGATCTGCGTGCCATGCTGCGCGTGCTCTTCCGGCTCAACCCTAAATTGCTCTGGGAGCTGAAGCACCTGGTAGTTTAGGGAAAAGCATCTCTTTTTTTTGGCGCGCGCCCGCAAGCTTACGGGGTGCACCGGCATTCTACTCCCCTTGCAGGACACAGGAGCCGTCTGCTCTTTTCGGCAGCCTCTCTGGATCGAAGCCAACTACTATCTTCTCTTTGTCTGCATCCAGAGATGCCACACCTATGTGGAAGACGTAGCGCATGGTCCTGCGCCCGTCGGGTATGCGCAGCTTGTGCTCTCTTTGCAGCAGTATGGAGCTGGCTGTCTGCAGAGCCGGGCCGCTTTGCAGAAAAAGCAGTCCAGGAAGGTTGAGGCGCTGATGGTCTGTGGTGGGATATCTCTCTCCAATCAAATCTCCCAGCTCTTCGCGACGGATCTCCACCACGATCTCGCCGCTTTTTATGCTGATACGACTCTCATCAGCATGTACCTCATCGATATGAGAATGAAGCGCGGAGAGAATATAGCTATCTCCTTTTCCTCTGTTCTCCGGCGGAAGCAGCACCTCCAGCTTCTTCATGAATGGCTTGAGAAGCGGGCTGGTTCCAGAAAAAAGGGCTCCGGGAAGGTTACGAACCTCGGTCTTTGTAAGCTCCAATAGATCCTTCTCACGGATCGCGATGGGTTTCATAATGATCCTTTGCTTCCGGGAAATATATCTGTGTTGGATATTTGCGATAAAGCAGGAAATATATTTAAGATATAAAAAATTTTATAACTGAATACAAAAATATTCTCTCTAAATTAATTATTTACTCGATTTTAAGCCTCTCTTCTCATAAACCATCCTTAAAATCCCTTTGTCCATTGTTGCCCACAAAGGGCAAGAGCAAGTAATTAAATATATATAAAATAAAAATTGCAGATATTGGTGGATATATCTACTAAATGTAAATAGCATTTGCATTTTGACTTATTATCTAACGTATTAGTCTAATTTAGTAAATTTAAATCACATTGCCTTTCAAAACAAATTATTTATATCATTAAGTATTTGTGAGCAGAAAAATATGGTGACGATTATGAGGGAGTCCACCGTAAAGATCCTAGACGATAAGGATATGGAATTTGTGGAAACGCTCCGGTCTTTGGGCGTGCCGCGCAATGTCGCAACGCTGATAACTTTCCTCGCCAATGTTGATGAGGCCTCCTCTCGCGAGATCGAGATGGGATCGGACCTCCGGCAGCCGGAAGTGAGCATTGCCATGCGCACCTTGCGCGACAATAGCTGGATAGAAGAGAAGGAGATAAAGCGCGAGGGCAAGGGAAGACCAATGAAGGTCTACTCGCTGCAGTCAAGCATAGATGAGATCATAAAGCATTTTGAAGAAGAGAAGCTGCATGAGTCTGCACAGGCTATGGAGAGCATCCAGAGGCTCAAGCAGTTGATCTCGACTTAAAAAGAATAATCTCGAAAAAAGGCCCTTATCGGGAGGGGAGCGGGGTCTGAATTCTGTGAGAGGAAGGGGCAAGCACCTCTACCTCGATTTTTGATGCAATTCCCCTGCCAAGCGATATCTTTGAGCCTTCTACTTCTATGACCAGAGGCCCGCCGAAAGGCTGGCAGGCTATCTTGCGTATGCGTCCGCCTTTTCGCAGCCCAATTGATTCGAACTTCTTGTCCCATCCATGATCGCCGCGAATCGTCAATACCTGGAGCGGCTGATTGCATGGAGCTTTCGTCAGCTCTATTGGCCCCATCTCCGACAGTTGCTCTTTGGCCGCCAGTATAAATCTGACGCTGGAATGTGCCTCAGATGCGGACGTTCACACCCCGCTCTTTTAAATAGGTCTTCACATTCCGGATATTCCATTCTCCAAAGTGGAAAATGCTCGCGGCCAAAGCTGCAGAGGCATCTGTCTTCTGGAACACCTCCAGCATGTGCTCCGGGCTCGCGCAGCCTCCCGATGCGATCACGGGTATTCTAACCCTCTTTGCCACGGCACCTGTGAGCGGTATGTCAAAGCCGTCATAGGTTCCGTCCCGATCCATGCTTGTGAGGAGGATCTCGCCTGCACCCAGGGTTACTGCTTTCCTGGCCCAGGCGATGGCATCAATTCCGGTAAACTCCCTGCCTCCATAAAAGGAGCACTCAAACCAGCAGGGACCTTCGGGAGTCTCTACGACTTCCCTGCCTTCTTCCAGTTCATAGCGCCTCTTGGCATCTATTGCCAGGACCACAGCCTGATTGCCGTATTTATCCGAGATCTCGGAGATAAGCTCCGGTCGCTTCAGGGCGGAGGTATTCACGGTAATCTTGTCTGCCCCGGCGTTGAAGACGACCCTTGCCTCTTCCACGCTCTTGATTCCGCCGCCTACGGCCAGGGGCACGAATGCCGATTCCGAGGTCTTTTTTATGACGCTTGTCATTGTCTCCCGTCGCTCATGAGAGGCGGTGATATCGAGAAATACTATCTCATCCGCTCCGTCTTCGTAATATTTGGCAGCCAGCTCCCATGGGACGCCAGCATACCTGATTTGCTTGAACTCGATGCCCTTGACTACGCGCCCGCCCGGCACCTGCAGATCGCAGTCCAGGCATGGAATGATTCTTCGAGCTAACATCGCGTGGACCTCACAAAGTTCTCCAGGATCTTCAGGCCTTTTGCGCCCGACTTCTCAGGGTGAAACTGCGTGGCAAACAGGTTGTCCTTGGCTACGGCCGCTGTTACCTCTATACCGTGCTCAGTAGTGGCGGCTATCACTGACTGGTCAATTGGCTGGCCGTAGTAGGAGTGCACGAAGTAGAACATGTCTCCATCCGAGATACCATCCAGCATCTCCACGTGTCGCTTGATGGTAAGGCTATTCCAGCCCATCTGGGGAATCATCACTCCCTCTGGAAGGCGCACGACATTCCCTGCAATCCAGCCAAGCCCCTTCACACCAGGGCTTTCCTCGCTCTCCTCGAAGAGCACCTGCATGCCAACGCAAATGCCCAGCATCGGCACCCCTTCATCGAGGGCCTGGCGGAGGGATGCCTCGAATCGACGGAGCTGATCCATGCAGCTTCCGAAGGCTCCGACGCCAGGGACCACGATCGCATCTGCCCCCGAGAGGGCCTCAGGGTCCCGGACTATTCTGGGACCAGCGCCAACCCGGTCTAGGGCGTTATAGATACTGAACAGGTTGCCCATGCCATAATCGACTATTGCTATCATTCTTTTCCAGTCCTCACTCTCGCTCGTCCTTCTGCATAGTGGCCGCTTCCCTACCGGAAAAGCTTTTCCTTCCTGCTGCTCATAACAATTATGAATTAAATTATGAATCATTATGAAAAGTGATTTATGAGAGATATAGGGGGGCCTTTGCAGACGGAATGAAGCTTCCTCCGGACATGTTCATATAAAGTATGATCTTTTATGAAAACGTATTTATAGGGGAAATAGGAAGCCATTTGGTGCCAACGACCGCGGAGGCTATCAGCCGGGAAGGCCAAGCAATGGAATTGAAAGGGATCATAGTTCCAAGAGAATGTCCCTTGCCAATATCAATAACGTCCTGCAAATCCTGGACCGCGGATCTGTGATTGACTTATAAAGGGTGGAGATTGATGAATCTGAGAAGGCCAAATGCCAGTGCCACTACTGGAACTTTCAACCGCTCGAGAAGCGTAGTCCCAATGTCCGGACTATGCGCTGACTGCTTAGATGGATGCCGGGGAGGATGCGAGACCTGGCTGGCATCATTCCGGGGCCGTGAAGTGCTTTATCCAGGGCCCTTTGGCGAGATCACTGCAGGAGCAGACAAGAATTACCCGATCGACTATTCTCATCTCAGCATTCAAGGATATGCCATGGGCGCTGACGGCCTGCCCGCTGGCATCGACGCCGGCCCGGATACAGCTCTTTTCCCAAATGTAGACACCATGACAGAGTACGGCTGGTCCAAGAAGGTAAAAATGCAGGTGCCCATCTTCACCGGCGCCCTCGGCTCGACTGAGATCGCCCGGAAGAACTGGGAGCATTTTGCCATTGGCGCTGCCATTACCGGCATTACCCTGGTCTGCGGCGAGAACGTCTGCGGCATAGATCCAGGCCTGGAGAGGGACGCTAAGGGCCTGGTCTCCAAGTCTCCTGAGATGGATCGCAGAATCAATACATACAAGAAGTTTTACAACGGCTTTGGCGAGATTCTGGTGCAGATGAATGTGGAGGATACGCGCCTTGGTGTGGCCGAGTACGTTTCCAGCAAGCACAACCTGGAGACCATTGAGCTGAAGTGGGGCCAGGGTGCCAAGTGCATCGGAGGCGAGATCAAGGTCAAGACCCTGGAGCGCGCGCTGGAGCTTAAGAAGCGCGGCTACGTCGTCTCTCCGGATCCGACTCTGCCTGCGATTCAGGCTGCCTTCAAGGCAGGAGCAATCAAGGAGTTCGAGCGCCATTCGCGCCTGGGCTTTGTCACATACGATGGTTTCATGGCTGAGATCGACAGGCTCAGAGACCTCGGGTTCAAGCGCATCACCCTCAAGACCGGCGCCTACAGCATGGTCGAGCTCGCCATGGCTCTGCGCTACGGCTCAGAGGCAAAGCTGGACCTCCTGACCATAGACGGCGCGCCGGGAGGCACAGGCATGAGCCCCTGGCCGATGATGAACGAGTGGGGAATTCCCACCTTCTACCTGCAGGCTCTGGCCATTGAGTTCGCCAACCGCTTGACAGATCGCGGCATGCGCGTCCCGGACCTTGCAATGGCAGGCGGCTTCTCCACAGAGGACGGCGTCTACAAGGCACTGGCAATGGGAACGCCTTACTTCAAGGCAGTCTGCATGGGCCGCGCCCTGATGATCCCGGGCATGGTAGGCAAGAACATTCAGGACTGGCTCGCCAAGGGAGATCTGCCGAAAGGGGTCTCCAAGTTCGGAAGCAAGCCCGAGGAGATCTTCGTGGCCTACGAGGAGCTGAAAGCCAAGTACGGCAACGACTTCAAGGACATTCCCTTCGGAGCCATCGCCCTCTACACCTATGGCCAGAAGTTCAAGACCGGCATGCAGCAGCTTATGGCCGGAAGCCGCAACTTCCGCCTGTCCACCATCTCCCGCGACGACCTGATGTCCCTCACAGAGGAGGCCGCATACGTTTCCGGCATTCCCTACGTGATGGAAGCCCGCCGCGAGGAAGCTGAGCGCATTCTTGATGCTGTAGAGCTCTAGAGAAAGCCGCAAAACCACCTCAGGCCTCGGAGACGGGGCCTGATATTCTCATATTTTTTCAAATAAATTTGTTTGTACTTAGTTCGCTGTACTTTCCAAGTTTCTCCTTGATATATAATTCTCAATCTATCTTATTATTCATATCTTCATTCCAAGGCTCTTGAGTATATAAAGAAGCCCTTCA
>CABMDX010000065.1 GCA_902385025.1 uncultured archaeon
GGATATATGTTGGCGGACTCGATTGAAGAATATTTTCTCGAATCGCACTGTCTTTTTATTCTTTGAAGAAGCCCATGCAATATCCGAGTGGAATCATGGATTTTTGCCCGGGTATTCGAATGTGGTTCGCTGGATAAGAGGTAATTGCGCCATCAGGGAATTCAAACCCAGTCTGAATGCGTTGACCTCGATCAACATAAGGTTGGTGCTCCTTGATATCATGAATGAATTAGACCTGGGAGATCCTGGCTGCATCGTGGAATCCGCATCATACGATCGCAGGAATTTGCATTATGAGATTCATAAGGTGAACGCCAAAAATCGTATGCCTGTTCTGATTTCTTTGATCAAATCAACTCTGCGGGAATATGGCTGGCAGGGAAACAGTCCGAAGATCCCCTGCGGCCTCATTATTTGTGCCGATGAAGATGATGAGGATTTTGGCCTGATAGGTCTTTCCAAATCACTTGGATCGTATTTGAATATGCCAGTTGGAGTCTGCTCATGCAAGCCCCCCAAGAAGTTCTCAAGACTTGGCGGCTCAAGAGAGGAATGGACTGGAAAGAGCCATGAAGCCCTGTTGCAGTTCAAGAGAAACGAGTTACCTATCCTGGTATGCTCCAGAGATATGGCAAATGAATTGAGCAAAAAGGACATCAGGTTCACTCTCCATACAGATAGGCCTGCATCTCTTTATGAGTTCTATCTGCAAAGCGGTCGAGCAGGACATGATGGGATGAAGTCATCTTGCATAATGCTATCATCTGATGGTGACGAGCTTTCAGGAAATTGCATTGCAGATAGTCGGAATGGAGGAAGCCGAATCAGAGAATTATCGTGCGAGGGATTCCCGGGAAAAGTGATAGAAAAGCGAATTCTTTGCTGGGTTATATTGAAGCTGCTCATGTCATCTCCAGGCCATAATATCGGAGACAGGGTTGATTTTGAGATATTCATTCCGTCGACTCCCCTCCCTGCAAAAGAGGGCATTGGGTTGCCAATGGAATGCAGACAGGAACTGCTGGAAAAGGCCCTTTATAGGTTGCTCCTCCTGGGTGCCATTGACGGTTATGAGAGAAAGACAGGATCGTTTAAGGTGACTGCAAAGATCAGAGAAGCCTCTCACATTTACTGTAGCTATGAAAAATATATAGAGAGATACGAAACAGAGAGCCAGGCGGCTCATTATATTCCCAGCGGGAATTCTTCGACCTACAAGAATACAGCCATGAAATGCGGATGCAGATTGATCGACTACATATATCAGAAGGCCAAGATAAAAAAAGATGCTGATTTAGCAGTAATGAACGAGGCAACTGGAGCGGGCCAGCCGGTCCTCAGAAATTTCCGGGATAGTTTGCATGATTTGCTGGAACGATCTATTATCGAGGCCAGGCTGACTCTGGCAGAATCTGAATCCTGGTGGAGTATTCTTGATGGCATTAATGGATTGGACGATCTGCTGGAGCTGCATCTCACCTGCCAGAGAAAGATCAAATCGGAGCCGGATAATTTCGCCCTTCGTATGATAACGGGATTCTGTGCCTTTGCTTTCCCGGATCGTGAGCGAAAGAGCAACGACTTTGAAGAAGGCCTATGCAGTCTGCTCGACTCGACCACAGAAGCATATAGAGCTGATATTTGCCGGCATATATTCTCCTATGCAGAATTCCTGATGCCTTCTCAAAGAGACGTGATACTGAAAATCATTTGGCAGACAGATCCATCTTTGGAGATCTCGAGATTTTGTTATGAAAAATCGGATTTTTCGAGCGAAATCTGCTATTCGTCAATATTTAAGCTTGTAAATGGACTATTGGCCATCAATAAGGCGAAAGGTGTTGTTTTATGAATGAAGAGGAACGAAGACACGAGATCCTGAGAGCTGAGGCAGCTATACGTGAGCTGGCTATGCGAATGGCAGAAACCAGCGAGTGCACCAGGCAGGCCGACACTGCGAGAAGCATACTGGAATCGGCAGTAAGATCTATTGATGATTTGAAGGCTGAGATTGGAGCATCAATAGAATCCGAGAAAAGAACAAGAGAAGAGGAAAGCGAATCATTGAGAAGAACCCAAGAATCGCTTGCATCAAGTGTTCAAGAGTTCCGAAAATCTCAAGAAAGGTTCGAGAAGAAGGCCGATCATTTGGAGACCACCATTGGCGAAAGAAGCCAAGAGCTCCTGGAATCCGTCGATGCCAGACTTGTCAGTCTGTCACGCAATATCGAAACCATATCCAATAAGCTCACATTCATCATGGATCAAAATGAAGCGTCGAGCAAGAGAACTTTCGCACTTCAAAAGATTGTCGAAGAACTATCGGGCAAGTTCCAGGAATTTGGAGATTGCACAATCAGCAACTCTGAAGAGATACAGGAGCTGGAATCTCAAATCACCTCTTCAAATGAGAGGCTCTCATCTCTGGAGCAGGCCTATGCTATGAAGACAGCCGGACTTTCTCATCGCCTGCGATCTGCCATAATCGGAGGAGGATTGGGGATGGTCATGATCCTTATGATAATTAAGTTGTCTTGAATAGCTAAAGCAGTTCACCGCCAGCGTTCAGATGCCATTATATAAAATACGAGGAACGCGCTTCGATTCCAGGAGACCGTCTGCCAGTATTGATAGCCTGGAAAGGGATATATATCAAAAAACATAACCAGTAGTCCGGGAAAAGCAGGGCGGTGCAGGGATAAATGGAGTTTAAATTTTCGACATATTTTGAAGGGTTGCAGAAGATAATCCTGATTATCTTGACAATGACGATGGCTCTTGTAACTCTAATCGCCGCACTGGACCTGATCTATACCCTGGCCATTTATCTGATCTTCCCGCCAGTCGGCCTGCAGATTAAGGAGATATTGAGCTTTTTTGGAAGCATCCTTCTGGTGCTCATCGCAGTGGAGCTTTTGGAGACCTTCAGGGCTTTTCAGATTGATAAGACGATAAATGTGCTGATGGTGTTCCTGGTGGCCCTTATCGCCATGGCCAGGAAGCTCCTTATTATGGAGATCAATGGCTATTCGGATTCCACGCAACTGTTCGGACTGTCTGCAGTCGTTATTGCGCTGTCTATTGGCTATTATCTGATCAAAAAGAGCTCCTCCTGCAAAGAATAGAGAGTATCATGCCGATTTTGCAGGTTTTGTGATGCATTTGATCCCGGTAGCTTGGCCCCAAATACAGTCATAGAAGCCGCTAAAAGAGAGATCAAGCCACGAAAGCCATAAGCTGCTCAGGATTTCTGCTCGCTTGACGCCTTTATAGCTAATGCATTTCTTTGCTCCCGATCCTCTGCTACGACCTGGTATATCCCCGTCACCACTGCCACCATGGCAGGAGCCATGAAGAATCCGGAGACTCCGGCCACAAGCCCGCCACCCAGGAATGAGAGCAATACCAATAAGGGATGAATTGATGATTTTGTCGAGACTATATAAGGCCGAATGACCAGTTCTGCCAGGTGGACAAGGATGGATGCCGCCAGGAAGAAGAAAAAGGCATCCATGATTCCGAATTCGACATATCTGCTGATGGCCGTAGGTATGAAGACGAGCCAGGTTAAGAAGGGCACCATCCCGGCCAGAAAGACTATGCTGGCCATAGCAAAGGGCCTGGGGACTCCGAAGAGATAAAATATGGCTGCAGAGGTGATCCCGCCAACGATGGCCGTGTAAATGCTGCCCGTATAAACACCGCTGAGAATGCTATCGATTCTTGCCAGGCAGCGGGCCTCCAGCTCTCTGCCGTCCAGGTTCAGGATCCCTAGCAGCCCATCCAACAGACTATCGCCATTCAGCAGAAGAAAGTAGCAGACACACAGCGATATCAGGAAATTCACAATCCCCATGGTGATGGCGGACCCCAGGGAAAAGACTGGCAGGCTGGTCAGGAGATGCAGGATGATCTCCATCAGGTTCGCCATGCCACGGGAAATCTCATCAAATATCACCTGGGGAACATGCACCTGGGAGATGAAATTGTAGCTATTGGAAATGATCTCCCCCTGATGCGTCTCAAGCCACCGTATTTGGCTTGCAGCCTCAATGAGTCCGGCCGAGAATACGATGGAAAGAGGTACGACTATGCAGACAGTGGCCGCGAGAGAGCCCATTCGCCTGTTCTCTCCGAATAGATTCCGAACTGTTCTTCCGACATAAGCGAAGACGAGCCCCAGGACAAGCCCATCAAGCAGCGGCCAGATGAAATAGGATAAAAGGATGAGAAGAGCTATGACTATGAAGGGCAGCCATTCACTTTGTCCCGGTATGCATGCCGAATAGGACCTCATAAATAAAGCCATCTATAGAGAATGCTGGATATCTAGCTTTGGGAGGAAATTCGTTCCGGCTCACCAAGAGCAGAACTTTCCGACATGATGGAAGATCTGGCAAAACAGTTTTAGAGATTCATCAAAAACATAGAATATTAATATTAAGAGGTTCCAAATTCTTCATTATGCACGCGGGATTTATTGGCCTGGGAGTTCTCGGCAAGGCCATAGCCAGAAGGCTTCTGGCTCAGGGAGTGGAACTCAAGGTATGGAACAGGACTGTGCAAAAGGCAGAGGATCTGGGAGTCGAGATCGCAAAGAGCCCTGCGGACCTGATTTCCCGTGTGCCTGTAGTCATTTTGAATCTCTTTGACAGCGACGCAGTCAGCACAGTCCTGGAAGGAAACGATCGACTGCTGCGAGGAGACTGCCAAGGTAAGCTGATCGTGGACACGACGACCAATCATTTCCAGCAAGCTGCCCGATTTCATGAACTGGCAGCGTCCCGAGGCTGCCAGTATATCGAGGCTCCGGTCCTTGGAAGCGTCCTGCCAGCCAGCCAGGGGGCTCTTTGCATCCTTGTGAGCGGCAAAGCCAGTGCCTATGAGACTGCTCTGCCCTATTTGCAGAAGATGGGAAAAGAGATCTTTTTCCTGGAAGAACATGGCCTGGCTACCAAGATGAAGCTGGTAAATAACCTGGTCCTGGGCAATTTCATGGCGACAATTGCAGAGGCTGTGGTCATGGGCGAGAAGATCGGGCTAGAAAAGGAGACTGTGATGTATATTCTCGCCAGCGGCGCTGGCAACTCCGGGGTCTTAAGCGCCAAGAGACAAAAGCTGCTTACAGAGGATTTTTCGGCTCATTTCTCAGCCGCACTGATCTACAAGGACCTGCACTATCTTCAGGATCTGGCCATGGAGAGCAAGAGACCGCTTTTCACCCCAGCAATGACAAAAGAGCTTTACGCCATGATGTTCTCGAAAAATATGGATAAGCTGGACTTCTCAGCCGTCTACAGGCTGCTCAAAGAGATTTAGTTCCCAATTGCCGGAAGCTGTCACGCCAGGTCCAAATTCCAGCATTGCGGTCTTGCGACAAATTTGATCGCCAGGAAAGATATTCAATTGCAGGGCCACATTATCCAGTATTCGTGGCCATTATGCGACACGACCAAAATGAACAGGCCAATCAATCTAAGCAATGCAGCGATAACAGCCTGATCTTTGCGATATTTTCTGGGATTTGAACCACAGGTTGTGGCCCAAATTGCGTTTTGCAGGTTTTGGCCAATCTGGCGGTGAGATTTCACGGATTTCTGGCCGCCCTAGCCGCTCCTGCCAGCTCCGGAGTGGGAAAGAGCTTGAAAGATCTTTTAGGAGGGGACTTGTTATCTACTCAGCCCTTTTGGAGTGTAGAGCCCGGAACCATTTCGCTGATGGCCGTGATCATTTCACATCCGTTGGCTCCGGGCATTTGAGCGACCCAGTACCTTCTGGCCAAAATGAAAAATTCCACAGGATCTTGTCCAGTTGTGCTCTTCTATTTGGCAGCAGCCACGAGGGCCCGTTTCTTTCTCAGATGAGGACTTCGGATCCAACCAGGATCACTATAATCGCACTCAATAGACCAATCCAGTACCCGAAATAATTATCCGTTTCATTCACCTCCTCTGCAAGTCTTGGCCAATATACCTTTAATCCAAAAAGGATTTTGTACCTAAAAAGTATTTACCTTTTTTGGTAAAAAGCCAAATAATGGCCAAAATAATTAATTTAATATAAAAATTTATTTTGAAATTTGTAATAAATAAAATCATCGATATTGCAAGAACGAAAGCTCAAAAAATAAAACCGATCATCGGACCCATTGCCCGGGACCGGGAGAGGCGGACAGGACGTTTTTTCTATACACCAGGAAGAGCATCGCCAGGATTCTCGACCTTGGTTCCAGGAACCGCCCCAATCCAGGTATAATAGGACGATGCCGGATAGCCGAAGATCCTGCCGCTGGCATCAGGCTTCAAGACTCCAGTGCTCGAAGCCCGGGTCTTGACGGCAATTGGCGAGAGTGTGAACCTGCTGAGCAGAGTCTGGTTATTGGCAAAAGACTCATACAGAAACTGATTGTATTGATCGAGATAAGTATTGAACTGCCCTGCATAATTATCAACATACTGCCCCCGTCCGTAGTATTCGCCCATGAACAATCCGACGCGCAGCCCATATTCCAGTCCCCTCTGGTACTCCGAGATTTCACCTGCAACAGGCAGCATGGCCAAAAGAAGCAAGATCGATACTTTGGCGACTATCATCCACTTCATCACAATACCTCAATTAAATGCACTTTCGCGATAAGCCTTTAGCTTTTCTGTACCTCGGCATAACTCGCTGTCAGATAAGCTATTTCTTCATCGCTTTGACCTGGTCCATCATCTGCTGGGCGGCCTTGTAATAGGCATCCTTTGGCATCAGCTCCCGGCTCACCTCTTGTTGAAGCTCTTCGGGAATGCTTCCCTCGGATATGAGCCTGTGACCCGCCTCCTTTGCAGCCCGGAAAATGCCCTCCAGCCTACCGGTCTCGCCTGCCTTGATCATCTCCTTCATGCCATCTGCCATAGGGCGAAGCAGTGCTCCTGCGAAGTCGCTGCTGCCGTCAGGCCGGGCGTAGAGGGCTCTGAACTGCACCAAAAGCGGATCGAACATGGAAAGCTCCCAGGCCCCGCAGGAGGAGACGAGCGCAATCTTCTGCCTTCTGGCACCCAGTTCTCCCTGCATGTGATTTGGCAACTGCCTGTCCATCAGGTTCTTGAGTGGACCGGTAACGCTGGCATAATAGACGGGACTGGCAAAGACGATGACATCCGCATCCTTGAGCTTTGGCAGGAGCATCTGCATGTCATCCTTCTGGCCGCACACTCCTGGATTCACAAACCAGCAGCTCATGTCCCCGTTGCATGCTCCTATCTTCAGACGCCTGGTGTAAAACAGCTCCACTTCAGCGCCGGCTTCTTTCATGCCCTCCAAAAATGGGTTTAAAATCATGGCCGTGTTTCCCTCGCCCATACGAGGGCTGCCGTTTATAGCTATAACCTTCATGCTAATTTGTGGGGTCCGATGGGATAAATAATGATCGAGACAGCAAGGAGTAATCCTCCCGAACAATTTGGATACAGAATCATCTATGGCAAGTTTTATCGCAATGGAGGCCTTTTAGCCTGTAGGCGAGAATAAAGAAATGTCGTCCTATTTGGCGTACAGCGGCACCGGCATGGATCAGATAGACCCATTTGAAGCCAGGGACTCAAACATCTGGCGAAAGGCCGAGTACCTGGGTCGCTACCTTTTTGCAGCTGACTATTTGAGGCCGCATAAGCCAAGAAGAGTCGCTGACATCTCATGCGGGCTGGGATATGGTGCTGCAGAGCTGGGCAGCATTGCTGGGGAGGTCATCGGAGTTGACAATAGCCGCGCCCTGATGCAGAAGGCAGCAGAAAGATGCAGCCAGCCGGGCGTCCGCTTCCTGCATAAGGACCTCGAAAATGAAGACCTGTGCCAGGATATACAGGAGGGCTCACTTGACGCCGTTGTCAGCTTCGAGACTCTGGAGCATCTCCTCGATCCGGATCATGCCGTTGAACAGTTCTCTCGCATGCTAAGGCCGGAAGGCTCTTTCATCTGCTCGGTCCCCAATAAGCTTTCGGAATCGGGTGATCATGCCGGCCTTCCCAGAAATAAGTCCCACAAGCAATGGTTCACTTTCGCATCTCTTCGCCGGATGGTGGAGAGGCACGATATGCAGGTTACAATCAGGCTCGGGCAGTCCTGGTCTCGGGCTCTTTTCAGAAGGGAGCAGCAGCTTCTAAACGCCAAGAGAATCAGGCGAAAGCTCTCAGACGAGCCGGGAATGCACTCCAGGGAGATGATCCGGTATTTATCGTATATTGCAGCTTATCCAAGCGTGGAGGATGTGGACGGATCCTACTCCATCATCATCATAGCCCAAAAGACATAGATCATAGGATCACATTCATCATATCCCATCCCACCACAGTCGGCACTCCGGAAAGCTCTGCCACAAGGCTCTCCATCTCATCCTCGTGCTCCTGCGCCTGCGGATAAAGATGCGTGAGAACCACGCGCTTTATGGCCACGCCGCAGAGCAAATTGCCGAGCTTGCGGGGCGTGGAATGGTTAGTGACATCAAAAGGCTCGGGGAAGGAGCATTCGTGAATGAGCAGGTCCGCGCCTGCCGCGAGTGCAGCCACGCGCGTGCAGGCCTCGGTGTCGCCCGAATATACCACCACCCGATCCATAGCCTCAATACGAAAGGCAAGAGAAGTAATGCTGTGGCGCGCCTCCTCTGCGAAAAGATCGAAGCCTTTGACGGAGAAGGAATCCATGGGCAACAGTTCATGAACGGAAACCTGCATTTTATCCAGGTTCGGATAAACGCTCTGCGCAATTTTAATAAAGACTTCCGTGCCTTCGGGCCCCCATACATCCAGGCCGGGCAGACCCGATAGATAGCGCGCATTGGCCAGAGCCAGGAGATCGGAGACGTGATCGAGATGAAGGTGCGTCAGCACCACAGTATCCAGTGCCTCCAGGCCCATTCCTGCCTGCTCCAGGCGCAGAAGCGTACCAGCGCCGCAGTCAAATAGAAGGGGCAGTTCGCTCTCCAGCAAAACCGCCGCCTGGGAGCGGCCTGGCTGTGGAATGCCGACGCCCGTTCCCAGAAGCGTGACCTTCAGGCTCATGATATTTTGTTTATGGTCCAATGGTAAATAATGATATTCATGCCGCATCTCTGGAAGGCTCCATGTATTGCCGGGGTTGGGTTTAAGTATCTGCAAATGGTCTCTTCTGTCAGAATAGCTAAGAAATTTCAAGGTGATATTTTGCAGGAAAGCGTCGTCAAGGATCCCAGTCTAGCCGAGGCAGGAGAAAAGCGCATCGAATGGGCACGCAGGCATATGCCGGTGCTGGAGAAGATTAAAAAGGAGTTCGAGAGGGAAAAGCCTCTGAAGGGTGCGCGCATTGTTGCCTGTCTGCATGTGACTGTGGAGACGGCCAACCTCATAACCACCCTTGTCGCGGGGGGCGCAGAGGTGGCGGTCACCGGCTCCAATCCGCTCTCCACGCAGGATGAGGTGGCTGCGGCCCTGGCTGCACGCGGCCTGCATGTCTATGCATTTAGGGGCGAGAATGAGCAGGAGTACTACGACTGCATTAAAAAAGCTCTAGAGCTTAAGCCGAACGTGAGCCTGGATGACGGCGCGGACACCATCGCTATCATCCACAAGGAGCAGCCTGAATTGGCAGCGCAGATGTTTGGCGGCTGTGAGGAGACCACCACGGGAGTTGTCAGGCTGCGGGCCATGGCCGAGGATAAGGCACTGCTCTATCCGGTTATCGCAGTGAATGATGCCGAGACCAAGATGATGTTCGACAACCGCTACGGCACCGGTCAGAGCACCATGCATGGCATCATGCAGGCCACAAACTTCCTGTTCGCAGGCAAGACCGTGGTTGTGGCAGGCTACGGATGGTGCGGCCGCGGATTTGCCATGCGCGCGAAAGGGTTGGGCTCGAACGTAATCGTTGTGGAAATAGAGCCCCGAAAAGCCCTGGAAGCTGCCATGGACGGATACAGAGTCATGCCTATGTTGGAAGCGGCCCCCCTCGGCGACTTATTCGTCACCCTCACGGGCGACATCAATGTGATCCGCAGGGAGCACTTCGAACTGATGAAGGACCAGGCAGTCCTCGCCAACAGCGGACACTTCAATGTGGAGATTGACATCCCAGCTCTTGAGAAAATGGCAAAAGAGAAGACCGTGGCGCAAAACAATGTCGAAGAGTACAAACTTGTGGACGGGCGCAGGCTCTACCTGCTGGCGGAAGGCCGGCTGATCAATCTGGCTGCGGCATATGGCCACCCTCCTGAGGTCATGGACATGTCCTTTGCCAACCAGGCATTGGCCGTGCGCTATATCGTGGAGAATGGAAAGAAGCTTGAGAAGAATGTCTACGCGGTGCCGATTGAGATCGATCGTCGCGTGGCGGAACTGAAGCTCGACTCCATGGGCCTCAGAATCGAGAAGCTCACAGCAGAGCAGGACAAATACCTGCATAGCTGGCAAATGGGAACCTGAGGGAGGTCGAGGGCCTTGGATCTGAAGAGGGATAATCTGGAGGCATACCTGAAGGGCCTCTTTGGACGCGACTTAAAATTGCAGAGCATGCGCAAAATGGGAGAGACCATCCCCACCACAGAGGACGTGAAGGGCTTCGGATACGGATCGCCACTGCTCCTGGAGTACGAGCTGAAGGGCAAGAAGGGATCTGTTGTGCTCTCCTCCATGCGCGTGCAACATGGCTTTGGCCACGATCACTTCTCAGATCGAGCCAGGATCATGATCTGGCAGAACTCGACCTTTGCCAAGCTCCCAAAGCACGTTCCATCCCAGGACGTGGGATACTTCACAGAAAAGGGCAAGCTGGTCAGCGCAGGAGATGCTCGCGAATATTTCCTGCTCATGGAAAAGATCGAGGGAAAGGAGTACTTCTTTGATCTGGAAAGGGTCAAGGAGAAGGGCGCAACAGACCTGGACTACGAAAGGGTGATTGCACTCTCAGATTATCTGGCCGAGATTCATTCTGTCAAGAATGACTGCCCGCCACTCTACTTGCGCAAAATTCGAGAAACCGTGGGAGATGGAGAGTGCATCTTCGGCGTCCTGGACGACTACCCGGATAATCCGAGCTTCCTGGATCAGGGAGAGCTGCAGGAGCTGGAGAAGATATGCGTGGAATGGCGCTGGATGCTGAGAAATAAAACAGCCCGCCTCTGCCAGGTGCATGGCGACTTCCACCCCTGGAATATCATGTTCCGGGAGGGCACGGACTTCTCAGTTCTGGACAGAAGCCGGGGCGAGTGGGGCGAGGCAGCGGACGATATTACCGCTCTGGCCATGAACTACATATTTTATTCTGTGCAAAAGAGCCTTCGCCTGACAGGAGACCTGAAGGATCTCTTCGAGCTGTTCTTTGAGAATTACCTGGAAAAGACTGGCGACGAGGAGCTTTTGGAGGTCATTGCCCCATTCTTTGCCTTCCGGGCCGTGGTCGTGGCCAGCCCCACCTGGTATCCGCTGCTCTCCGACGACGTCCGAAGGGCGCTTTTCAACTTCCTGGAGAATGTTCTGGGCTCCAAGAAGTTCAATTACCGGGATGTGAATAGCTATCTGTCCTGAAGACCGGCTGCAAGGGACAAGGAGCTACGCCTTCGAGCTTTCCGGGGAGCATGAGACGCTGCCGAGGTGCGAAGCCCTGGCGCTGGTGGAGCTCTTCTCCACCTCCTTTTGCGAGATTGCTTTCCTGGATCAGTGCCTCATCATCGAGGCCCAGGGGCTCGATGTCGGGAAACTGGCCACGCGTCTGGCCATGACCCATAGAATCATCGAGGTTCTGGCCATCTGCGATGCAACAGACGAGAGCTTGGCAGAGGCGGTAGCAGGCCTGGACTTGCCTAGGAGAAAGTACAAGGTTCGGGCGCGGCGCATCAGGGATTCACGGCCCGCAGCCGATGCCGTGGAGCGCGAGGTGGGGCGCATTCTCTTTTACAGGGGCTACCACGCAGATCTGAAGCGTCCAGAGATGGTTCTCAGAGCTATAATCAGCTCTGGAAAGATAATCCTGGGGCTGGAATTGGCCAAGACAGATCGCAGCTCTTTTGAGGCGCGCCGGCCCCATCTCAAGCCTTTTTTCCATCCCGGCGTTCTCATGCCCCGCATGGCAAGGGCGCTTGTCAATCTTTCCCAGGCTCGCGCAGGCGAGCGCTTGCTTGATCCCTTTGCAGGAACCTGCGGAATTCTCCTGGAAGCATGCCTGATAGGCATCAAGGGAATAGGTGTGGAGGTGCAAACCCGGCTTGTAAAGGGTGCATTATGTAACCTGCAAGCTGTGGACTACAGCCTTCTGTGCGGAGACGCAAAGCGGCTTCCCTTCCGGGATGAAACCATCGATGCAGCAGTTCTGGATACGCCCTACGGGAGATCAGCCAAAATCCTTGCCAATTCCAAGGAGCTGCTCTTGAAGGAGGCCTTAGCAGAGCTGCACCGGACGGTCAAGCCCAGCCGGCGCATAGTTATTGTGGCGGACGCGCCCCTCGACATCTTTCTGTCAGAGTATGGCTTCAATATCCTGCAAAAGCATACAGATCGCGTTCATAGGAGCCTTACCAGACACATTTTTGTATGCCAAAATTCAAAATTGCATCCATCTCCCTCAGAGTCGAAAATATAATTTATAGACATGAGGATTTTAGATCAGAATCATTAATAGAATGTTCCTTGAACTGGATAATGTAGAATGACAAGTTTTGCCTATAATTAATAAATACGTTTGGTCTGTATCATTTATGGCGAAAGGCCATCTGCAAATTGATCTATAAAATTAATAAATTCATAATGGATAGTTATAATAAAAAATTTTGAACTGACAGTATTGGCAATAAAAAATACATTATCAGTATAGAATTACAATGATGAGCATTATCGATAGCATGCAGGTCAAAATGAGCAATTAGTTATTAATAGGATAAGATCATCTTGATGTAAAAACTGATAATTCAGAGGATAATCAGCATCAACCGTCGGTATAGAGAAGTCAATACCATTGCGGGCAAAGGAATCGGCATTATAGGCCAATAACCGTGAAAGAGCGTTAAAGACCATGCAGGCTTGCAAGAGATACGACCTCGCAGAAGGGCGGATAAAAGCATTCACCAGGTCAAGCATCAGAGCTAAGGTCATCTTATGCCTGAAGGACGGACCGAAGACGGCAGCAGATCTGGAGAGCATGATAGGGATCAGGACATCAACTATCCTGCATTCCGTGAAAGATATGGTTGAGGCAGATCTGGTAGTGCGAACCAACAATGGATATTCATTGACAAATATCGGGAAGATCCAGGCTCTTTTATTGGATGACCTTGTGAGCTGCATCGTTGCCCTCGATGAACACAAGGATTTCTGGCAATCCCACGATATAGGGAGCATACCTCCGGATCTGCAGAAAAGGATAGGTATGTTGATCAAATCAGAGGTCCTCAAGGGAGACCCTGTCGCGATTCTCAGAACCCAGGAATTTTTTATATCAGAGCTCAAGAAGGCCAAACTGATATATGGCGTGTCACCTATTATCGTGCCCGGCTATGCTGAAGCCATAGCCTTCGCAGTTGGAAACGGTGCTGAGGTAAATTTAATTTTAACAGACAAAATTTTAGAGTTAGTTATAAAAGAGAACCGCGATGTCCTTGTGGGTCTTCTGGCCTCAGAAAAATTCAGGCTATTTCGCATCGAGGATGGAATCAGGGTGGCCTTTACCGTAACAGATGGCATCCTATCACTGGGCCTTTTCCGAAAGGACGGAGGATATGATGTATCCAGCGACCTAAACTGCAAGGGACCGGAGGCGCTTTTGTGGGGCAGGAAGCTATTCGATTATTATCTGCACAGGTCCAAGCCAATTGAAAATGTTTAGTTAGGCCGATCATCTCTGCGAATCTATTATCATTTTATCCTGTTTTTAGCAGCTTTTTGCACGCTCTGATCCTGATCTACGACCAGGCGTCTCAGGGTTTCTGCGGATGTATTGGGATTCATGGCCGCGGCCTCCCTTACCATCCACGACCAGTGGCGCGAAAGTTCATCCAGGACCTTTGCATCCAGGCGCGAGTTGCGGGCCGTCGCCTCCCTAACCTCCCAGCTCTTGTCAGAGGCGAGGGCCTCCAGCGCCATTGCCGGCGTCCGGGGATTCTGAGCAGTCGTGGCACGCACATCCATGATCCTGTCTTGGGATAGATAGATCAGCAAATCCTCGGGCGTGGCCGGATTTCGCGCGACGTTGTTTCGAACCAGCCAGCTCACATCTTTGACCATTTTCTGCATCTGATCATAAGCAAGAAGCGGATTGGAGGCAGCCGCGGCCCGGACATGTTCATCCGAGTCACGAGAGAGAAATGCGAGTGTATAAGGATTTATATTCGGATTCCTGGCAGTCGCCTCCTTCACTAGATAGCGGTTCTTCTGCAGGGTGCTGTCGTAGTCCATCATCTCGTCTCCCGCCAGCACCTCCAGCATCAAGCTCGTGGTCCTGTTGCTCAGGGCTACCGCCGCCCTTACAAATCCCGAGCGGTCCTCGGCCAGCCGCGCGAGAGCTGCCTGCGGGACCCGGGGGTTGCCGGCCACAGCTTCCCGTACCCACTGATTCTCGTCTCTTGCTAGGAGGAGCAGTATATCCTCAGACGTATCCTGGCTCCAGGCCAGCTTTCGGCGCACATGCCAGTCCCAGGAGCGCGCCAGCTCCTCCGGATTTTCTTTTTCGATCATGGAATTCATGTCCGATAGCATGTGAAGCTATAAACCTCGTCGAGCAGCTTTTCCGGCTCTTTCTCCAGATGCCGCAAAACCACTGGCAGCCCAACAGAGGGCGCTATCTGCTTGATGAGACCATCGTCGCCACCAAGGACCGCATATTTGACCAGCGGACCGTATTTGCTCTTCATGAGAGCGAGCACCTGCAGCACGGCATCGACATGGCTTTTGATATCCTCCTCGCGCAGCCGCTCAAATCTCTTCTGGCTCCAGCCGCCCTTGGAGTGCTTCTCCTTCACGGGGCTTTCCACATGCTCCGCCACCTCAAATCCTGCGTGGCTCAGAGCCACTCCCAGAAAGCTGTCTCCGGCATGAAGGGAGAGCACCAGCACGGGCGTTTCCATCATCTCCACGAAGGAATCAAGCTTGAACGATCCGCTCTCCTGGAAAAGACTCTCGTGAACGGGAAAAGGCGGAACCAGCAGCATGCAAAAGAGCTGGGGGGCCCTCAAGATGATCACGCCCCGCCGGGATCTTGCCGCCTGGGCGAGCGTCATTGCATCGTCAGGCAGGCCCTCAAGCTTTGGCACTTCATCGATGAAGCAGGCAAAAAGGAGGTCCTCCTCTGGAGAGCGGCATGCTTTGAGCCTTTTAAGCAGCATATTCATCTCTCGCGGGCCTAGCCTGGATGCTTGGGGCCTCTTCTCTTCTGGTGCAGGCCTGGCAGGCGGCAGGGTGGCCGAAGCCCGCTTTTCTGCGGCCTTGACTGCCAGATTTGCCTCCTGGAGCGAGGAGGTGAGCTTACGAATCTTCTCGTCCCGTCTCTCAAGCGTGCGCAAGAGATCCTCCTTTTCCTCCTCCAGCTTCAAATTGACTGCCAGAAGCTCAGCGAC
>CABMDX010000066.1 GCA_902385025.1 uncultured archaeon
GAATAATATATTTAATATAATCGGAGACTCACTTGAGCCTCATGGGTTCCGTTATCATATCAATATTGAACTTAGAGATAAAGGAAATATCCATGAGTGGGAACGCACGGATATAATAATAGAAATTCCGGAGGAGCATTATCGTGATAAAAATGGGTATTGGAAGGAAATAAGCTCCAAAGTGAGCGAGTTCTACAAATTACTCCAAGATAATCCGATGTTCTCAGAGGATATCATCAATCAATTACGCAATTTTATATATATCAGGTTACACACCGCGGAGTGAAGAATGCCAATTAACGGCAACGCGTTTCTGGAATTTACGGAATGGTTGCAAAGACAAACATCATGTGAAAGCGAAATCTGCTCTAGGTGCTCTATCAATAGAGCTTATTATGGTGCATTCCATATCACAAAAGATTTTTTGATAATGGACGAAAAATCAGGCCACAGGGATGTTATTCGAGAATTGAAATCCAGGAACGAATACCTGGGAAATAGGCTGTACGATTTTTTTGAAGAACGAAAGGATGCTGACTATAGACTGCGTTACAATTTTCGCCGAGCAAAAGCAGACAGATTAGTTTCTGAGATAAAAGAATTTTTAGAAGAACTTGGAAAAACATGAAATGAAGTATATAATCCAGACTTCCTGCAAATAAAGTCTGACGTCTGCAAAGAAAGTCCCTCCTAACAGGGACTATAGTTAAGAACCGAAGGATTTGAGCCAATCAATAAAGCTCGTTACTGCGATTATGAGTTTCATTCTTTTGGTACTTGACTATATTTTTGCAAAGCCCCTGGTGCAAGAGAGCCTAAATATCTTCCCGAGCAAACAGCTCCCGCGATCATGACTCAGAAGGATTACTTCCAGAATCTCTTGCCCTTTCTGGCAGACCTGGAGCCGGACGAGGCGGGCCCCGATCTCATGCAAGTATCCCGCATATACAAGATCCCTCTGCAGACGATCGCAGCTCTCAGCCTCAACGAGAACCCTTTTGGCCCCTGCCCATAGGTCTGGGAGGCTCTGGCAGATGTGCCGCCGAACAGATATCCGGACTCTCGTCCTTTTCTGGAGGCTTTATCAAGCTACACTGGATATCCGAAGGAGAGCATTGTCGTGGGTGCAGGCATGGACGAGATTATTATTACACTCGTCCGGCTCTTCCTGGGGCCTGGAGACAAGGCTCTGATTCCCGTTCCCACCTACAACCTCTACGGCCTGGCGGCAAGGCTCTGTGGGGCGAGGCCCGTCTATCGTCCAAGGCTGCCGTGCTTCGAGGTTGAACTGAATGTCCCAGAGGAGATCAAGATGACCTTTCTCTGCACACCCAACAATCCCACCGGCAACTCGCTCTCTGAAGAGAGTGCCAGGGCATTAGCAGAGAGCACGAAGGGCATCGTCTTCCTGGACGAGGCTTATGCCGAGTTCGCCAAAAAGGATCTGCTAAAGCTGGTCAGAGACTACGACAACCTCGTGGTGGGAAGGACGCTCTCCAAGGCCTTCAGCCTGGCTGGATTGCGCCTTGGGTATGCCGTAGCGCCGGAATGGATCGCTGAGCAGTACCGGCGCATCGCGCCACTATTCAGCATCAGCAGCTTATCTCTGGCGGCCGGCGTGGCCGCCCTGCAAGATCTGGAATACATGAAAGAGTCAGTCGGAAAGATCATTGGCGAGCGAGAGCGGATGAGGCGCGTGATCGGGGCATATCCTTCCGAAGGAAACTTTCTGTATCTTCAAACTGTAGAAAGATCAAGCCTGGTTGCAGAACGGCTGCTCGGCCAAGGGATAATGGTGAGAGACTGCTCCATCTTCCCTGGAGCAGGGGATCACTGCCTGCGCGTCAGCGTGGGCACGCCGGAGCAGAACAATCGCTTCCTGGATGCCTACGCTCCAGGCAGGCGGGACCGGAAATCTTAACAAGCCCTCGGTCGGCGTCGACCTCGACCAGGATTCCTCTCTCCAGCTGCAGTACAGCCTCCGGCACTCTGTCCACCAGAGGAATGCCGCTGATGATCGCCCCCACCGCCACGATTGCCTCAGAGCGGAGGTTTATCATGGCCGCCGGGGCCAGGCCCCTCTTCTTGAGCTGATAGATAACGTAAGATCCGACCGTGGAGCCCTTGCCCCCCGGAAAGATCAGCACCTTTCCGCTCAGGCTCTGGCCATAAAGCTCGTGGGCGGGATCGACCACCACTCCTGTATTGGGATTGACATTGCCAAGGAACGATATCGCCTCACAAGTCGCCAGCGCCGGGCCAGATGCGCAGCCGGATGCGACCTTGTGGCACTTGATCTCCATACTCAGCTCCTTCCCAGCGCCGCATCGATGCACTCTTCTGTGCTGCCAAAGCCCGCCTCAGCGCCGCAAAGGCCAGGAATGTAGGCCAGAGCCTTGCCGGAGTTGACCATCATCTTCCTGCAGCGCTCGCTGGCGGGAGAGACGACCATGCAGGTGTCGCATAGGACTTTGGCTCCACTCTTCTCGATCCTGGCCACCAGATCTGGACACATCTCTGCCATCTTGCGAGCAGTGCAGACCCAAAGCTCCTTTTGCACCTTTTTGCCTTCCAGTAGCTGGGCTATCTCCTCCAGCTCTGCTTTGGAGCAGTGAGGACAGCCCAGGGCCACGATCTCGGCACCGCTTCCCGGATATTTTTCATAAACCTCATCAATTTCCTTAC
>CABMDX010000067.1 GCA_902385025.1 uncultured archaeon
ACGAGGAGCGTGAAGCGGTCGCCTGCCAGGAAATGAGAGAGATAATACATATCGGCATCGCAAAAACTGTCGCCGATATAGAGAAATCCGTCCAGATCGGCCTCTTCGAGAAACGCGCTGATTTTAGATAACACTTTGTACTTCCCTTTAACAGCGGATCATTTGCGAATGGATCGAGTCATCTCTGAGACAAAGGCGGTGACATCCTGGCTTCGCTCCACTGCCGTCCCGGTCACGATCAGATCGGCGCCTGCTGCTACCAGCTCCCTGGCAGCCTCTCCGCTGCGAATCCCGCCGCCGACAATGAGCAGAACATCTCCCATAAACCTCTTTACCATTGCTACTAGCGCTGTCGGCAGGGGAGAGTCTGCGCCCGATCCTGCCTCAAGATATACCAGCCTCATGCCCATGAACTTGGCAGCCAGGGCATAGGCCAGTGCAAGCTCCGGCTTTCTTCTGGGAATGAGCCTTGCGTCTCCCACCCATCCCACTGTTCCGCCAGGCTCAAGGATGATGTAAGCCATGGGGATAGGCTCAAGACCATAGCGCAAAACCAATGGAGCGCCAAGCGCCTGATTTTCTATAATATAAGCAGGGCTTCGAGAATTGAGCAGGCTCATGAAGAAGACTGCGTCCGCATTCTCGCAAAGGCCCGCTACGCTGCTGGGAAAAAGGATGACGGGCAGATCGGTCTTCTTCTTTATCTCAGCCACAGTCTCATGAAGAAGAACACCTGCTGCGCCCACCGAGCCGCCTACCATTATGGCGTCCGTGCCGCCAGTGCATGCGGCCCCGGCAATGCTCGCCGCCTCTATAGGGCTTTGGGAATCCGGGTCGATCAATGTGAGATGCGCTGCACCGTTTCGCGCCACGGCCTCTCGAAGCCGCTGCTCGACCCTGCCGATCTTAAAATTCATTTCTAAGCGGTCTTGTTCTCCTTGGATTTCATCCTCAGGCCTCGATAGCCGCATTTTCGGCAGCGTGTAGCTCTAACGGGATTTCGCGCATTGCATCGCATGCATATCTTGAGATTCAAGATTCTGTTTTCTGCTTCTGGAAACCTAGCCATGATAATCAGCTCTTTTTTGTCCCATCTTTTTGGGGATTTATGAAGCTTTCTATAATTAATAGCGCCGGGGTTGGGATTTTCCTGGCAGGGCAACAGAAGCCCCCTGCCATTTTGAACCCAAGCGTCCCAGGAAGGGACAACAGGTCTCGAGCCTGCCGCGTATGAACTCCCGTCGGCAATCAACTGTCGCCGCCCGAAAATTGTCCGCTCTGCCACCCCGGCCCTGGGTCAGACTTCCATCTGACCCATGCTTTATATCTGTTGCTCCTCTCCTTAAGCCCCTAAAGACCAAAAGGTGTTGTAATGTCTCTTCGAGAGGATGCACTAGCTTTTCACAAAGCGGCTCGGGGCAAGATTGCCGTGCACAGCAAGGTTCCGTGTGCCACCAAAGAAGATCTGAGCCTGGCCTACACTCCCGGCGTGGCCGAGCCCTGTCGCGAGATCCAGAAGAATCCGGACGACGTTTATGAGTATACCGCCAAGGGAAATATCGTGGCAGTGGTGACCGATGGAACCGCGGTCCTGGGCCTGGGCGACATTGGGCCCAAGGCCTCGATTCCGGTTATGGAAGGGAAAGCCATACTGTTCAAGAACTTCGCAGACATCGACGCCTTTCCCATAGCGGTCTCCTCCAAGGATCCGTCCGTAATAGTGGACACGGTAACCAGGATTGAGCCGGTCTTTGGCGGCATCAACCTGGAGGACATCAGCGCGCCTCGCTGCTTCGAGGTGGAGGAGCGGCTGAAGAAGACCCTGAAGATACCGGTCTTCCACGATGATCAGCACGGTACGGCAGTGGTTGCCCTGGCAGCACTTATCAACGCCCTGAAAGTGGTGGGCAAGGATTTCGCAGACATACGTGTGGCCGTGAGCGGGGCTGGGGCAGCGGGGACAGCCGTCACCAAATTCCTGATGAGCTTCGGCGTGACGGATGCAGTCCTCTGCGACAGCAAAGGAGTGATTCATGAGGGTAGATCCGATCTCAATCCGGCAAAAAAAGAGATCGCAAGAATCACCAACCCCCGCCATATCACGGGCAGCCTGGCAGACGCATTTTCCGGAGCGGATGTATTCCTGGGCCTGTCGGTGGCAGGCATTGTGACACCTGCCATGGTCAAGAGCATGGCTCGCGACCCGATAGTATTCGCCATGGCCAATCCCGTACCGGAGATCATGCCAGAGCTGGCGAAGCAGGCCGGAGCGAGGGTAGTGGCGACAGGCCGCTCGGATTTCCCTAACCAGGTCAACAATGTTCTGGGCTTCCCCGGCATCTTCCGGGGCGCTCTGGATGTCAGAGCCAGCGACATCAATGAGCCCATGAAGATTGCGGCCTCCAGAGCCATCGCTTCTCTGGTCGAAGAGGTCGGCGAGGAGTGCATTATTCCTTCGCCACTGGACAGGGGAGTCGTTCCAAGGGTGGCCGAGGCTGTGGCGCGTGCTGCAATAGAGACTGGTGTGGCACGCATTCTCATTGATCCCGCAGAGGTCGGACGGAGAGCTGAGGCGCGGATCAGGGATCTGCGGGCGGATGCTTGCTCGTAACCGATAACAAGGACCGATGATGGTCTTTGGAGACGGATCTGCCATCTACTTTCGAAGAGAGGGACGTTTAGCCTGTAATATTCCTCTCCTTTTTTGGCCTGCAGCAAACGAGTCATAAGTCGCGCATGGAAAACAGACACCGCATTCATCATGGAATGACCTGCACTTGCAGATTATCGAATTATTGGAGGCAGTGAATTCAGGCCGATTTTTTGGGAGCATAACGGGACAAACCAGGATAAAAATTCAGTATAATATATATCTTATGACGTTAATATCTAAAACAGTTATCCTGAGGGAGCTTAATGATTCTCAAAAAGGATGTTGCTGGGAAAACAAATGATCTCAGATTACTATTTTGTGTTGTCTTTGCTGGACTATACATGATAGTCGGCTGTACTATGGCCGAGCATACAGGAGATGGATTGGGTACTGTGAAGACTGAAGGCGGATACATTTCCGGGATCGATCAGAATGGCCTCTCGGTATATCTCGGAATACCGTATGCAGCTCCTCCAACTGGTGATCTGAGGTGGAGGCCGCCGGAGGCTGCCAGGTCCTGGGAAGGCGTCTACAAGGCCGACAAGTTCGGCCCGTCCTGCCCCCAGGCAGTCTCAAAGGACTTTGGACCTGAGTGGTATCCAGGGAACATGAGCGAGGACTGCCTTACCCTGAACATCTGGACTCCTGCCGCCAATTCCAACGAAAAGCTGCCGGTGATGGTCTTTATCTACGGAGGGGCATATATTAGGGGATCCAGCGCCCTCCCGCTCTATAACGGGACCGCCCTGGCCAGGAAAGGCGTTGTCGTGGTCACGTTCAACTACAGGGTCGGCGTTCTCGGATACATGGCTCATCCACAGCTCTCGGGGGAGTCGCCTGACAATACCTCCGGAAACTACGCTCTTCTTGACCAGGAGGCTGCCTTGAGGTGGGTCCAGAGGAATATTGCCGCATTTGGGGGAGACCCCGAGCGCGTCACCATCTTCGGTGAATCTGCAGGAGCTGCGAACATTGTCAGCCAGCTTGCAATACCCAGGAGCAAAGGGCTTTACAGCCAGGCCATCATCGAGAGCGGAGGAATCTGGTCTAATGGCCCGGCAATTCTGGGCTACAGAACGAGGGCTGATGCAGAAGAGTATGGCCGGAAGTTTGCCGAGAGCCTGGGATGTTCAGGGCCTGATGCGCTCCAGAAGATGCGCAACATGAGTGCCTTTGACCTGGTCAATAGCACGCCGAACGTGTGGAATTCGACATTCTGGGGTTTCCACAATGTGGCCTTCAAGCCCACCATTGATGGGTGGCTGATCCCGGAGGCGCCGCAGGAGATCTTCAGGAAGGGTCGGCAAAATCCCGTCCCGCTCATGATTGGATCAAATGCCGATGAAGGAACTTTGCTGGCTGCCAATACAAACATGACTGCAGAGGCTTACTGGAAGTTCCTGCAGGACAGCTTTGGACCAGGCGCCATCCAGATGCTGGCCAGGTACCCGGCCAGGAATGATACAGAGGTGCAGTACCGGATGGAGCGGATCGCTACAGATATCGACTTTGCCCTGGCATCCAGGTTCATTGCCGGCTCTATGGCGAGTCTCAACCAGAGCACGTATCTGTATAAGTTCACCTATGTCTTGCCCGGCCAGCCTAATGGCGCATACCACACCGGCGAGCTATACTTCGTCTTCAGGCCAAGCTACTGGAAGGCGGATTCGACTAGCAGCGCTGTCTCGGATTACGTCATGGACCTATGGACCAGGTTTGCCAAGACAGGCAACCCCAATGGTGGCATTAATGTAACCTGGCCGCAATATAGCAATGAAAAAGACCAGTATCTCGACATTGGAGAGGCTCCTGTAGTGAAAACCGGATATTAGGCATTCGGTATTCTGGTCTTATCCTGTGTCCAGGAGGACGCAGGATCTATTTAATTCAAAATAAAAATACTCGCCTTGAGTTTCTGGAAGTATGCTCAGCCATGATTTTTCAGTCGCATTGGATGCTCGTTAGATTATTGAACATCAGATTGACTGTCGCATTGCCTGTCGCACTTATGGTCAAATTTCCAATAGCGTTTATGGTTATGTTTCCTATATTGACGGATGCATTTTCTGAGGCGTTCTCGGTTTGAGCGGCTCCGATCTCAATGAAAGCAATTCCCAGGGAGGACGATATCAGAATAGCAAGAATTGCAGCTCCAATCGGTATTCTATTCATAGTTTACATCTCGTGCTTTAGAATTGCATTGAGATTCAGAACTAATTTAAACTTTCTCTCGTTTTTATGCGCGTGCGGTCCCTCTACCTTCGTCGCTGCAAGCACGAACATAAGCATTAGGACTCCCATGGGCCAGTGATGGGTAAATAAATCAAGAGTCTCGGGACTCCTGCAAAGCTGCCAAGTCAAAGGATCTGGGGTAATTAAGAGCTGATCCGCTTCAAGAATTGAATATATAACCTGCAATCCATGCTATAAGAGAAGCCAGGAAGCTTAAATCGAGTTCATGGCGAGCTTACCTGTAATCTTCGGGCTATACCAACAAGGACTTTGCCTTTTGATATGGTTTCTGAGAAGATCCGGACTACTAACGGCCTGTGTAATTTTGCAGCAATTCTGGCACGCTTCCCTTCGTCATTGGAAATTTGCTTATATGATTAATAATGATATATCCTTTGAGGTGTTTCTTTTGAATAAGTGCCTTGTTGTTTTTGTGCTTGGCCTGACAATACTGTCCTTCGGATCTAAAGCCGCATGGAATGAACTTCAATGGAATAAGGCAGCCGACCAGGTTGTGGTTCAATATGATATGCAAAACGATAAGACTACCGTCTTTGCCACAGATAAGGCAACTGGAGCTCTGTTTGAGTACTCGCCCAGCGGGTGGACCAGGATCAGCTCCAGCGCAAAGATGTTCATAAGTGATGGAACTGGATTGTATAGAAATTTGCCGAATGGAAAAGTGGGGCGATATAATCTTCAAACTGGCAATTGGGATAACATCCTTGCTGGCGATGCCGATGCGATATATGGTGGTGCGGGCAAACTTTATTATAAAAAGGCCGACGGCTCAATATATGTATATTCAGGAATTCCGCAGCAATGGACAAAAATCTTCGATAATCCTGAAAGGTCTGTTTCAGGCCTGGTAACGGCGGGCGATATAAGCAAACCAAAATTATATAGAATGGATGTTTCAGGAGCCGTCTACGAATATGTGGGAACGGAGGAGCATCCAATTGGATGGTCCAGAATGTTCGAAGCTGGGAAGTTCACAGCCATTTATGCTGGAGGGCCCGAACTCTTTGGGGCTGACGCTGGATCAGTATACAGGATCTTTGGGAAGGATTCAGCGGATTCAATAGGATCAGCGGGCAAGAGCGCTGTTGTAGATGTCTATCAGCGTGGCCAGCTGTCAAACCTATATGTGCTAAAAAAAGATGGAAAAACGATAAATAACTCTACTTTCCAACTTTTAGCCCTATCGCTTTGAGCTTGTAAAGCAGTCCACCCTCGTCGGGTATTGGTAGGTTAAAGCAATCCATAACATAAATCATCAAATCGACAATGGATTCCGAT
>CABMDX010000068.1 GCA_902385025.1 uncultured archaeon
CATGGGCAGGATGAGGGACCATCCAATATTAGGGTTGACATGAGCTATCAATCCATACATAATTCCTGCCATCGCTGCGAGACACATGCTGACTCCCCAGGTGCACCTTATAACTCTGTCCACATCTATTCCCGAGATCCGGGCCAGGTCAGGATTATCTGAAAGTGCTCTCATTGACTTGCCAAGAGATGTCCTGCTCAAGAGCGCATGCATCAGGAGCATGGCCAAGAGGGCAATCAATACCACGGCAACCTGGAAATCGGTGAAAACGATGCCGCCTATGTTCATGCCCTCCCGGACAGGGAGCGAGTATCTTTTCACATCTGGCCCGAAAAACACGATTAATAAATTTCTGAGTGCAAGCGATACGCCAATTGAAAGGATCATGATAGCCGTTCTGTTTGCACCTTTCGAGCGCATAGGCTTCCAGGCCGCATAATCCAGCGCAATGCCAAATGCTGCTGCGGCAATTAATGCCAGAGCACATGATAGTATGAAACCGATATTGAAACTTGCTGCAAAAAAGAATGCGAAATAAGCTCCCAAAGTCAAGAATTCGCCATGAGCGAAATTGGCAAAGTTCAGGATTCTATATGCCAGTGACAAACCAATGGCCGCCAGGGCAATGATGCATCCCAAAATTATGCCATTGGCTACAAGCTGCTCGATCATAATCCTTTATCTTCGCAAAGGGTATAGCTATGACCTATTTTTACCTTTCCCTGCAGGCAAAAAGAACTGCTTTTCAATCTGTGCAATCAAATTATTATATGCTGCCGATGAATGATGGCGTTAGTTATATATTCGCGCTACGCACAGCCGCTTGCTGAAAACATTATAGATATTCATAGAGTTGATGAGATGAAGTCCAGCAAATATTTCGTGGCTATGGCCCTCGTCCTTATGATTTTTTTGTCAGGATGCGTGCAGAAGGAAGAGAGCAAGGGCATTGCGACTGCGGAAGGCACTGCTAAAATTGGGGTCATTCAGTCCCTGACAGTTGATCTTGGGGCTTATGGCGGACCTATGTGCGATGCGATGAAAATCGCGGCCAAAGAGATCAATGCCAATGGCGGCTTGCTGGGAAAACAGGTCCAGCTCTTGATCGAGGATGACCAGACAAACAATGTTGCTGCAGTAGATGCAGTCAATAAGCTGGTCAAGGTTGACCGTGTGCCAGCAATTGTGGGTGCCACCGGTAGCGGCCCAAGCATGTCGATAATAGACATCGCAACCAAGAGCGGCGTGCTACAGATATCCTCATCCAATACAGGAATTGAGTTCACAAATTATAATGACAGCGATCTATACTTCAGGACATGTCCTTCTGATGCCCTGCAAGGAGCTGCAATGGCAGAGCTTGCCAAAAAGATGGGCTACAAGACGGCCTCAACAATTGTGATCAACAATCCATATGGCGTGGGTTTTGAGGACGTCTTCGTTAAGGCCTTCGAGGCAGATGGCAGCAGGGTGCTGGATAAGGTTAGGTATGATCCATCTCAGACTGTCTTTGATTCAGAGGTTCAGAAGGTTGTCTCAAGCAAACCGGACTTTGTGATGATGGTTTCCTACCCTGAGACTGGAAGCCTGATACTGAAGACTGCTTACGAGAAAGGTGCATTGAAGGGAATATCGTGGCTGCTATCGGAAGGTCTGATGGCAGAAAACCTGGCAAATCTCGTGGGCAAGGATTCATCCGGCAAGTACATTGTCGCAGGCTTCCAGGGACTGACTCCCGATCCAAGCGCAGGTGGCAGTGCCTATGAGGCGTTCAGCAAGAAGTATGTTGAAGAAAACGGAAAGCAGCCTGGAATATACTGCTCCAACAGCTACGATGCACTGGCATTGGTTGCGCTGGCCATCGAGCAAGCCAAGAACGCTACTGGTAGAGCAATAGCTGATAACATCAGGTCGGTTGCCAACCCGCCAGGCGTTGAGGTATCGGACCTTGCAGAAGCCCTGAAACTGGTCCGGGAGGGAAAGGATATCAATTATCAGGGAGCATCCGGCGAGATAACCTTCGATAAAAATGGAGATGTGAGCGGATCTTACTCAGTTTGGACTGTAGCTGATAATGGAAGCATAGTATTCGGGGAAAAGATTGCAGTCTGAAGGGTCCTGGGGCCTTCAGCCTCTTTTTTCCACGAGAACGCTTGAAAAAGGACGTTCCATTTTCATTTTTTCTCTCTTTCTCTTCTCTTGTTTCCGGCAGCATTTGCTGCAATCCAAATCTCATCGCCCTGCCCATGCGACTAACAAGTTAGAGAGGCTCCGCATGACCGTGCCCGACTCCCAGCCCAGAATAAACTCTGCCACCCTGAAGCCCATCTGCATAATCATTCAGGAGAACGAAGACTTCTACGTCCCAAACCATTAATTGCATGAGCTTCCGCAAGCGAGCACCTCTTCGATCGGGGCGAGGCCCTTGGATGATGATGCTGCAGGATCTGGATCCCAAAAATAATTCCAATCCAATTTTGCAGAAAAAGAGAAAAAGAAAAAGGAAAAGAGGCTAAAAAAAGCTACTCTTCCATTCCGCCCATGCCACCCATTCCGCCTGGCATTCCGCCCATTCCTGGTGCGCCGCCCGGTCCGGACTTGGAGGCAATGACATCGTCTATTCTCAGGATCATGACAGCGGCCTCGGCTGCAGAGTTTATGGCCTGCGTCTTGACCCTGAGCGGCTCGACCACGCCCAGAGACAGCATATCAACCGGCTTTCCGGTATCCATGTCCAGACCTGCGGTCTTCACACCCTTCTCATGCTGGCTGCGCAGCGCTACAAGTGTGTCGATCTGGTCCAGTCCTGCATTCTCAGCAAGGGTCTTGGGTATGATCTCCATGGCATCGGCAAAGGATTCAATTGCGAGCTGCTCCCTGCCTCCGACCGTGGAAGCGTATGAGCGCAGCCTTAGTGCCAGCTCCACCTCCGGTGCGCCTCCGCCAGCAACCAGCAGCTTGTCCTCAACTGCCACGCCAACGACCCTCAGCGCATCCTCCATGGCTCTGTCCAGCTCGTCGACCACATGCTCAGTTCCGCCCCGAAGAATAATGGATACCGACTTTGGGTTGATGCACTCTTCCACAAAGGTCATCTTCTCGTCGCTGACCTTTCTTTCTTCGACCAGGCCAGCCTTTCCGAGGTCGTCTTTGGTGATCTCGTGGATGCTTGTGACAACTCTTGCCCCAGTTGCCCTTGCCAGCTTTTCCATGTCGCTCTTCTTTACCCGGCGCACGGTGTAGATTCCTGCCTTGGCCAGGTAATGCTGGGCCAGGTCGTCAATTCCCTTCTGGACGAAGAGAACATTGGCTCCGGTGGCTGCGATCTTATCGACCATGTCTCTCAGCATGGTCTCCTCCTGGTCCAGGAACGCCTGAAGCTGATCCGGCGATGTGATCTGAATCTTGGCATCGACCTCGGTCTTCTCAATCTCAACAGCCGCATTCAGCAGGGCGATTCTCGCTCCCGTGACCTTCTTGGGCATATTGGGATGGAGCCGGTCCTTATCAATAACCACTCCGCCTATAAGCTGGGAATCGCTGATGCTTCCGCCTACCTTCTTCTCTACGGTGATGTTGTCGGTATCAACGCTTCCGTCTTCATCCACTACTGCCTTTATTGCCTCTACGGCAATGACTGCCAGGTCATCCCGGGCTGATTGAGAGCCCTTGCCTGTCATGGCGGTGATGGCGATCTTGCGCAGCAGATCATCATCCTTCACTGAGACCTTAATTGCCAGGCCCTTGAGAATCTCCAGGGACTTGTCGGCTGCGGCTCTGTAGCCAGCAGCTATTACCGTCGGATGGATCTCCTGCTCCAGCAGCTCCTCTGCCTGTTTGAGAAGCTCTCCAGCCAGCACCACCGCAGTTGTGGTTCCATCTCCTACCTCAGAATCCTGAGTTTTGGCGATCTCCACCATCATTTTGGCAGCAGGATGCTCAATGTCCATCTCCTTGAGAATGGTGACTCCATCGTTGGTGATCACGACATCGCCCATGGTATCCACCAGCATCTTGTCCATGCCCTTGGGCCCAAGAGTTGTCCTGACAGAGCCTGCTACTGCTTTTGCGGCCATGATATTCGATCTCTGTGCTTCTCTTCCAGCAGTCCTCTGGCTGCCTTCCCTAAGTATGTATATGGGAGTTCCACTGAATTGTCCTGCCATTAATTACCTCAATAATGATTTATTTTGGTATCTACTAGTTGTTTGAAGTTCTATATAAAGAGAACCCTTGCAAAGCTATCACCGGGCTAAATTTTGTGGATTGAAAAACTAGAATAGACCATCATTTTGGCGGCTATGGTTATCCAGATAAGGCAGGGAAGGATAATGTATATTTCACGAAATTTTTATCTGATGTAATGCCTTATATAGCGGGGAATCGATCTGAACATATAAGTGAGGCTTGTGGAGTTGATTTGACATGACTTGCGATCTTTGTACCAGAGCGCCAGTAGGCGAATGTGTGGGCGAGGGGCTTTGTGCCTCAGCCTGTCTCTCCGATGATGATGCCTGCAGGATGGCGGCTGACACCTGCCTCTCATGGTGGCAGAAGAGGGACGAGGACCTGGAGATAGACGACATGCTCTGGGAGATGTCGGAGCAGAGAATCGATGAGCTTGCTATAGACCCTTTGGCGGCTCGGGCATACCTGGCAGAAAGGCTCGTGCGAGATCTGAAAAAGGTCGGTTAAGAAATGGGATAGAACCGGCTCTTGCCTTTCCCCATAAGCCGTCACTTAAGCGTTCTTTGATTTGGACCTTTTTTCAGATAGGTGGGCTGCTCACCCCTTTTCACGATCCTCTCCTAAATTCCAGCCAAATATTGACCACTGAAATGCTGATCAGATTCAGAGTTGTTGCTGCATACCAGAGATAGGAATCCTGCCGGCTGAGCAGCACTATCCAGCCTGACCACAGAGCTATGCAGATGATGGAAAATGAGATGAGGGTGTCGATGGCCAGAAAGAGCCCCGGCCTCTTGAAGAACCTCCCCATCTGGGCAATGGTGCAGTATTCGATTGGCGAGGTCTTCTTGCTTAAGTGGAATACGACCCTTGTCAGATTCATAATCAGGTCGGCAGAGGCCCAAACCATGATAAGCCAGCCGAAGGCTGTGAGTATTGCTGATGGCAGCATTCCGCCGACGTGCAGGCACATCACACCGAAGAGCAGCTTGAAGATGCAGAATGGAACGCCTATGGTCAGGGCTTGAAAGAGTGGTGTCTGAAAAAAGCTCTCTATTATTCTATCTGAATTAGACGGCTGGGGAGCATCATTCTCATTCATTGCCATCAGAGATAGACGCTCAAGGCGAAAAAAGTTTGCTCTGGCAGGCCCTCTCGTAGGTCATAATGGCCTCTGCTTTTTTGGTGAAATGATATGTCATATGTTGCATCGAAGATAATATTTATATTTAAATTAGTTACAGAGTTATTTTTTGTTGATTCTTTTTTGCTGCTATTAGATTCCAAAAACAAATATCTTTCGGTTGATTTCAGGAAATTAATGATCTTATGCCTCTGCATAAAAATTAATGACTAAAGAAAAATTCTTATATTAGAAGAACTGTGTAATATATTGAGGGATTATGCTGATCAGATCTGCTCTGAATATACTCCTGGCTGAGGATAACCCGGTAAATCAGAAGATGGCGCTCATCGTGCTGAGGAAACTGGGCTATCATGCCGATACCGCTAACAATGGCCAGGAGGTCCTGCATGCCCTGGAAGGCCATGCCTATGATCTGGTTTTAATGGATATACAGATGCCAGAGATGGATGGCATCGAGGCCACCAGAATGATTCGCAAACGCTGGCCCCAGGGCCCCAAGATCATAGTAGTAACCGCATTCGAGCCAGAGATGTGCCGCGAGCTTTGCTTTGATGCGGGAGCAGATGATTTCCTCAACAAGCCAGTAAAAATGGATGAGCTTGGAGCTGCAATAGAGAGAAATGCAGGAATAATTCAGACGGCATGAAATCCAAAGATATAGGGGGATATATGAAAGCTTGCAGAGTCCTAACAAGATTATTGGTCATCCTGCGAGAACTCAATGATAGTGCTGAACATGATCCAAGGATTGCCTTGTCCTTGAATCTCAAAGGCCTTGCTCTCAGCAACCAGGGCAAGTACAATGAGGCCATTGAAGCCTTTGATAAAGCAATTGAGATGGCTCCTGAATGGAAGGTGCCAAGGAATAACAAGAGCATTGCCCTCCAAGAGTTGGGCTGGCACGAAAAAGGAGAGATTGAAGTGTGGCATAACCAGATACAGGAGATCCCGGGGGAATAATAGCTCTCTTCCGGCTATTCTATCCTGGTGAGTAATTTTAGATTTAATATAGTAATTCAGAGTTATAAAAACTAATTAATAAAAGTTTGCAAAAAGCAAAAAGATGAATTATATACCTTTGAATAATTTTATTCGCAGGTATCTAGCAGCCCCTTCTTCTTTCCGCCTCTCTTATCTCCGAGCTTGATCGGCTCTACCTTCGCTTCTTCTTCCTTCTTCTCTTTCTTTTCTTCGTGGTGTGTCAATTTACATTCCCCATTAATTCTTCAAGCTAATATTAATTATACCTTACGACTGATCCGCAAAATCTCTTAATGATCGAAGATCTTCCGGATATTCTCAGGACGATATAAACTATATATCGGTTATTCTGGCTATTGGCAGGTATCTAGCAGACCTTTCTTTTTTCCGCCTCTCTTATCTCCGAGCTTGATCGGCTCCACCTTCGCTTCCTTATCTTCTGTCTTTTCTTTCTTGGCTTCGTGATGGGTCATTTAAATCAACTCCAAAAACTATGTATGCTGTTTTAGTTTATTAATGTTTCGACAAATAACGGTATATATCCCTCAATAGTTCAGTAATCGTCGAAGCATATTCTCAGAGCGCATAGGCGGAATTGTCTGCTGGAAATTGAAATATCGAATTTTGCCGCTCTGAAGTCCTCGCGAATATGCGAGAGCAACAAAGACTCAAAAAAGAGATTTCAGGGCTAATCTGCCTGCTCCAGGATGCAAGTGGGATCCTCTCCCGATATATCACCCTGATAGAAGTAAGCCTTCTGGCGACACCCTCCACACAGCTCCAGATACTCGCACTTCCCGCAGGCACCCTTGAGTCTGGACTTGATGCTTCGCAGGGCTAGAAGTTCTGGAGATGGATGTTCGATCAAGATATCCCGGAAGGAGCGCTCCCGTACATTTCCCACGACTACCTGCGGCATGAAGTGGCAGGGATGCACATCTCCCCGGTGATTGATATTGGCAACCTTCACTCCTGTGGAGCAGCCACCGGCATTGGTCAGAAGGTTTTTGACCTGCTCGTATCGTGGGTCTCCTTTAAGTAACTCCAGCAGATAGGCTCCGTCCATGGGCGAATCTGTGGTCAGGATCTCGATATTCTCTCCTTTCAGCTCCATCGCTGCCTCTGCGAGAAGCCGGATCACACTGCGCCGCTGCTCAGGCGTAACGTCCCTATCGGAAATCCCTGCACCTCTGCCTGTGGGCACCAGGTGATAGAGACAAAAACGGGGTATTTCTTCCTGCAAAGCGAGATTGAGCAGAGCCGGAACATCCTGCCAGTTGTCGCGCGTGAGGGTTATTCTCAGGCCGGTCTTGAGACCTGCATCACGGGAGTTCTTCAATCCCTGCAGCGCCCTGGCAAAGGCTCCGCCGACGCCCCGGAATTCGTCATGCTTCTCAGGTATCGCTGAGTCCAGGCTCACGCCCACATATCTGATCCTGGCCTCTGATAGCAACTCTGCTACTTCTGGAGTGATCAATGTTCCATTTGTGGAGATCACAGTTCGCAGCCCCCTTTCACGAGCATGGAAGGCCAGAGGATAGAAATTGCGGCTCATGAGGGGCTCGCCGCCGGTGAAGATGAGGATGGGCACCTTCATCTCGGCCAGGCTGTCCACCAGGCGCAGGCCCTCTTCCAGAGTCATCTCTTCGCGGGCTTTGACCTGCGCATCCATGTAGCAGTGCTGACAGGCAAGATTGCACTGCGCCGTTATATTCCACATCACCACGGGCTTTGTCTGTGCAGAGAACCTGAGCAGATCGGGCGGCAGGCTCTCGCAACTGTCGCTCGCTCGCAGAGCCTCCCAGACGGTAGCCTGATCAGCCAGTGCTTTGGAAAAAATGATCATTAGATCTCAAACCTTCCTTTTTAATTCTTCCTTGCCTTCAGTGCTTGAAGCATGGCCTCAAAGGTGAACTTCTCAGGCATTACATCGACCTTTACACCCTGGCGGGATAGCTCCTCTGCGGTTGGTTTTCCAATCACGGCCACAGTGCTTCGCTCCAGCGCCTCTCTCAATTCCTTCTCGAGACCCATCGCCCTTGCCCGCTCCAACAGATAACGGACGGTGGATGAGCTCGTGAAGGCGAAGATCTCCACGCTCTTTGCTCTCTTAATGAGATCGTCAAGCCTCTGATCACCCGAGAAAACAACCTCGTAGAGGGGAATGTCATCTACCTGCAGACCAGCCTGCCTCAGCCCTTCCGAGAGGTATTGGCTGCCCTGCGCGCTTCTCAGAAAGAGAATACTGCAGGCTTGGCCCGAAAGCATCTTCTGGAGCCCCTCGGAGCTGTACTCCTCCGGCACCTGTGAAATCAGGCCATATTCGGACAGTGCCTGTTCTGTCTTTGGCCCAATGGCGATTACCCTCTTCCTGGTAAGAGCCTCTCTAATGCCCTTGTCTTGCAGAGCCATCAGCGCGCCGTTGGCGCTCGTGAAAGCTACACACTCCGCACGCTCTAGTCTCTCCAGAAGATCCTCTGGAAGTGGCTTCTCTTTCAGAGCGATTGCAGGAGCCATAATCGGCTGGAAACCGTAGCTCTCGGCGAGACGCGCTGACTCTTCCTGCTGGGCTTTCGGCCTTAAAATTGCGATTCTGTCCCTGGCAAGCTTTTCTGCCAGCTCGACCACCTCGCCCACTACCAGTATGGCCGGAGACTCAATTCCTGCGCTTCTTGCCTTTTGTGCAATATCCTCCAGCGTCCCGGCAATCATCCTCTGCTCAGGCCAGCCACCCTTTTCCACGAGGGCCGCCGGAGTCTTTGCCGTCCTTCCTCCAGCTATAAGCGAAGCGATATTCTTTTCCAGGCGGGAGACACCCATGAGGATCACAAGCGTTCCTCCCAAATTTGCAATGGCCTTCCAGTCCAGAGGTGTGTCCTTTCCCGGCTCCTCATGGCCGGTGACGATCAAAAGCGATGAGGCTATGCCTCGATGGGTAACGGGAATTCCGGCCAGCTCTGGAGCGGCCACGGCTGATGTTACGCCCGGGACGACCTCCACGCTTATTCCCTTCTCCAGCAGCGCCAGTGCCTCTTCCCCACCCCTGCCAAAGAGGTAGGGGTCTCCACCCTTCAGCCTCACGACGACGTTGCCCTCCTGGGCTTTTTCTATGAGGAGCTGGTTGATGCCTTCCTGGCTGAGCTTATGCCGTCCGGCGTTCTTGCCCACATCGATCAGCTCAGCTCTTGCGCCCTCCAGCATTCTCGGGTCGAGCAGCCTGTCAAAAAGTATAACATCCGCCTCTGAGAGGAGCCTCTTTGCCTTAAGTGTCATGAGCTCTGGGTCCCCTGGACCGCCGCCCACAAGATATACCTTACCGCGCGCCAACAGCCTTCACCGCCTCTTCTACTAGCTCTTTTCCGCCCATCTTCATGAGCCTTTGTCCGAGAATTTCTGCCAGGGACAGATAATCCTCCTGCATTGAGATCTTCTCGTCGAGCCGCACAAAGCGTTTCCCATCCAGAGACAGGACTTCGGCCAGGACACGTGCCTGGCCACATGCCACATCTGCGTGAACGGCCATAGGCACAATGCAGCCGCCTCCAACGGTCTCCAGGATTCTTCTCTCGATCATGGTCTCTGCTCTGGTTGGATTATCATCCAGCAACTGTGAATATGCTTCTGCCGGAGTTCCCTTCCTGGCCACCACTATTATAGTTCCCTGATTGGCAGAGGGAACGAACTTTTCTGCATCCAGTCGAATAAAGTCTCTCTTAAGGCCCATGCGCTGCAGACCTGCCTCAGCCAGAACTATGGCCTCATAGTCCCCCTGCTCGAGCTTACGAAGCCTAGTCTGCAGGTTTCCGCGCAGGCTCTTTACCACCAGATCGGGCCTGGCTCTGCGAAGTTGTGCCGTGCGCCTCATGCTGGAGGTGCCAACCACTGCCCCCGGCCTCAGATCATCGAGGGCCGCAATTTTGCTCCTGCTCACCAGGATATCGTAAGGTGAGTCGCGCATCAGGACTGCTGAGATGTTCAGCTCCTCCGGCCTCTTGGTGGGAAGGTCCTTCATGCTATGCACTGCCAGATCGATCTCGCAAGAGAGCATGCGCTCGTCAATCTCCGCCACGAAGACACCAACACCCGTGAGCTGGTGCAAAGGCTTGTCAAGGAACACGTCTCCGCTGGTCTTTACCCTGCATAGCTCGGTTTGCACTCCGCTCGCAAGAAGCCTCTCCTGGACGATTTCCGTCTGGCGAAGCGCCAGGGGGCTTCCCCGGCTCCCGATGATCAGTCTTTCAGGCAGGACCGGAACGCCTCCAGGGTGGCTTCTATGACCTCTTTCGAATGGGCCGCCGATATGAAATCGGTCTCATACTGGCTGGGGGTGAGGAAGATTCCCTTTTCAAGCATGCGTCTGAAGAAGGCCAGGTATCCGAGCTTATCGCACTTCAGGGCTTCTGAATAGTTATGGGGCTCCGGGCCGAAGAAGACCTTGAACATGCTGGCAATGCCCACCACGCTGTAGCTTTGTTTCAGGTCTTCTATTATTTCCTGCAGCCCTTTTCGCATTTCTTTTCCGGCATCGCTCAGCCTTTCCAGGGTCTTCTCCTTCTCCATAACGTCGAGGGTTGCCATTCCTGCTGCCAGGGATAGCGGGCTGCCGTTGAAGGTTCCGGCCTGGTAGATGCCTCCTGCCGGTGCCACCTGGGAGATCAGGTCGCGCCTGCCACCGAAGACGCCGATGGGAAGCCCGCCGCCGATGATCTTTCCCAGAGTCGTAAGATCGGGCTTTATGCCGTAGTACTGTTGAGCGCCTCCAAGGGCCAGCCGAAAGCCGGTGATGACCTCGTCGAAGATGAGGAGGACATCATGCTCTGTCGTGAGTTCACGGACCGCTTTCAGGTATCCTTCTTCGGGCAGCACCGGCCCGATATTTCCCAGGACCGGCTCCATGATCAGGCAGGCAATCTTGCCAGGATAGCTTTTCAGCATCTTCTGCAGGGCATCGAGATCGTTGTAGGGAACCTGGAGCGTATTCCTGGCCGTATCTGCTGGCACCCCCAGCGAGTCGGGAATTCCCAGGGTCGTGGCGCCGGAGCCTGCCTTGATGAGGACGCTGTCATGCGCCCCATGAAAGCCGCCCTCGATCTTGATGATCATATTTCTGCCTGTGGCTCCGCGCGCCACGCGCAGCGCAGCCATGGTGGCCTCGCTGCCCGAGCTCACGAATCTGAGCATTTCCATGCTGGGGTAGAGACCGGAGACCCTCTCCGCCATCTGCACCTCCAGCTCTGAGGGAGTTCCATATAGCCAGCCCCGCTGCATCTGGTCCGTGACCGCCTGCATGATGGCCGGGTGGCGGTGGACCAGGATCATGGGGCCATAGGCCAGGCAATAGTCGATGAATCTGTTCCCGTCCGCATCCCAGAGGAATGGGCCATCTGCTTTCGATGTGTAAAAGGGATGGGGAGAAAATGCGCGAACGGGGCTTGAGACGCCGCCAGGAATTAGCTTTCCGGCGCGATCATATAGACGGATGGATGAGTCAAAACGCATTAGAGGAGCACCAGCAAAGCTTGCCCGGTATTAATTAATCAAGCTTGCGAGCCATCGATAAAGCCCGCATACCTGGCGATCCTGCTATCTGATACTTTTGAATCAGATTCTTAGAGCTGGTGACGGATGCATAATTGGTCATTAATATTATTTTGCTATGTGACTTTATATCTCAATTTGAAGCATGTGCGAGATTATTTCTGGCCTTCGCACGAAACCCCGCATCGGCAAAAAGTATATATATTTGCAACTACAACTTAAACTATATTAGTATTATGAAACAGTTATGATTATCAAACAGATGAGCGAGGGAAATTGAGGGCGCGGGAGCAATAATAATAGCTGAAGAATACTCGGCTGGGATGGCACGGTTTTCATTGATTTGCAGCCCGCCAACCCTCCTCTTCCACCTTCTTTATGACC
>CABMDX010000069.1 GCA_902385025.1 uncultured archaeon
CATTCCCAAGTCCTTCAATGCTTAAGAAGCTTCGTCTCGGCTTCTCCTCTGGTCAGCCGATTGATAAGTGCATAGAATTCTGTCTGCATACCGGCCGGTATCTGGACGACGCCGATCCAGGAGCCATTGTTCTGCCAGGCCTCACGGTTAAGCTTTCCGAAGGCTGAGATCTCGCCATAAGCCTTGGGCGCATAGGAGGCCGGGATTTTAACTGCCACCTCGACCTCCTCAAACCTTATGGGAATGAGGGGCCGAATAGCCTTCATGGCAATCTTGACCAGCTCATCCGTGGATTTGGTGGGGTCAATATTGACGCGCGCCTCGGTCATGGCCTGCTCGATCCGCCCCGGGGGATGAGGCGTCTTCGTCTGGGGATTTATGGCATTCCTGGCAATAACCTCGATGACCTGCCGCCGCTTATTCTCTATGAACTGTTTGCGCTGCTCGGCAGTCAGGCTGATTTCGCCCTTCTTGATTATGACTGCGGCGATTTTTAGGGGTTCTACCGTACCGAAAGCCTTCTGCAAATCCTCTTCTGCGCTGCGGTCGCCCCTTGAAGCATTTTCGAAGACATCTTCCACAGCAAGGATCTCTTCGAGGTTGACGGCATCTCCCCGTTTCAGGGCCAAAGCCCCATCCGGATCCACCAAGACCTCGAAGGTGGTTCCGTGGGTCTTAAGCCTGGCTGGAACTGCGTCATCCAGTCTGACCATTCCTATGCCTCGCCCTTCTCACCTTTATTAGCTGCCGCCTGCACAGATGCCTTCATTCGTTCAACGTAGTCCGCCACATCCTTTTCCGTCAGCTTGTAGAACTTTCTGTCATTGAGCTTTATAATGCCAATTTCAGTGGTAGCAGCCTCTACTTTGCCCTCAGCAGCCTTGTAGAGAGCCTCCAGACCCAGCAGGACGGCTTCATCCATTGTGAGATCCTCCCTGTACTTCTCCTCGAAGACCTCCATTACCGCGGCCCTTCCTGCGCCTATGCCCGTGGCCTTGTATTCCAATAGGGCTCCCGAAGGATCGGTCTCAAAAAGGCGTGTCCTATCCTCTTCCGCGCCGATGATGAGCAGCGCGGTTCCGAAGGGGCGCACTCCGCCGTATTGGGTGTATTGCTGCTTGAAGTCGCAGATCTTCTTGGCAAGAGCCTCGGGGCCGACGGGCTCATCATAAACCAATCGGTTGATCTGGCATTCCACGCGAGCTCTGTCGATCAGGACCCTGGCATCTGCCACAAGGCCAGATGTTGCGGCCCCAATATGCGTATCTATCTGAAAGATCTTCTCTATGGATTTGGGTTCCATCAGTCTGCTGGTAATTCTCTTGTCCACCAGCACGGCCACGCCGTCCTTTGCCTTAATGCCTACAGCGGTCGTTCCTCTTCGAACGGCCTCGCGGGCGTATTCAACTTGAAATAATCTGCCATCGGGGCTGAATACGGTAATAGCCCTATCATAACCCATCTGCGGTGCCATCTGCATGCTCATGTCCTCCACTTAAATCAAAAGAGGTCAGCCCCAGGTATCGGGTGTCTGATCCTTTGGTCTTGCTCCGGTCGTCCGGACAGAGATCGACTTCCAGGCCTTGGGTGCGAATAATACACCCGGAAATTTCTACCAGCTCGATTCTTCTTCCGTCGCTTTCGCCACTTATTTCGTGCAATGGCGGTAAATACTTTTCTGTAGCGGCTTTAATCGTTCCTGAGACACCTTTTGTATGCAGTGCAACGCGCCACTCTCTAATGGAGCAAATCGCAGCAAGTACTGCACGTGTATCGGATAGATGCTGATGGTGGCAGCGCAGGAGACCTCGCCTGCCGTTGAATGTGATGAGCTTGATCCTATTTGCGGCGGCACCTGATTCACCAAAAAGGGAGAACTGTATGGCAAATATTTCATCCATCAGATCCTTGGGCTGGATTGTCCTGGCCCCTTCGGCCTCCAGCTCAAAGGCCATGTATCTCCGTCTGGTGCGCAGCACCGGCAGCCTGCTTCTCAAAGAAGCTCCACTCCCGGGCCCAGCCAATTTCTGCGATTTTGCTCCACCAGCGCCCCTGGCCTTCTCAGGGCCTCTTTTGCTTCCTCCGGCTCAAAGCCTGCCAATTCTGCCAGAGCCATGATATCTCTCGGTCCTCTCAGGTCCAGGTGAGATGAAGCGCACATGGTGATGATCAGAAGAAGCTCGAACTTGCGAGCCAGCAGGAGGTTACGCCTGGAGGCTTCCAGCCAGCGTGAGCGCTTCTGGCCGTATAAATAAAGCACCGGGCTCAGGTCGAAGCCGATGGCCACCTGATTTTGCCGGGCGGCTCTGGCGGTGGCAATTCCCAGGGGCCTGTGGATATCGCAGGGATGGAGCAGCAGGTCGACATTTGGATCCTCGCATGCTGCACGGATCATCTCCTCATTGCCGGCGCGGACCATGAGAAAAGGGTATCTGGGACGCAGCGCAGATATGCGGCTGCGCAGCACCTTCGGATTGCTGGCAACGACTTCCGTGCCAAGGATGACCTCGATTCCCCCGATCTTTTCGCAGGCGTCCGGGCGAAAGAGCTTATGCGGCTCCTGATTGCAGGTTATTATTCCCTGGTAGCCCAGGCGCTTTGCTGCCAGGGCCATGCGGCTGGCGGAGGCTGCGCCTTCGGGAAAGGCTTTCAGGCACTCATAAAAGCTCATATGATCTCGCTTAAGATCTTTAAAGCCGCCTCGCGCCTGGCGGGATAGGTCTTGATAAGAAGAGTGACATCTATGGCATCCTTGGAATCGGTCAGGCGCAACATCCCTTTGTAGGCCGCCTGCTTATCCAGGCGCAGGTGGAAGTGGCTGTCGCCTTCCAGCCTTTCCGGCATCTCACGGCGCAGCCGGAGCAGCTCTGCAGCCGGAAGCTGTTCGCGAAGAATAGGAAAGAAGGCCATGGCCTCTTTCTTTCTGAGGCTGGCCTCCAGGATTTTGATCTCATTGCCGAAGTGGCCCTGGGCAGTGATAGCCGATATGCTATCCAGCGAGACAAAAACGCCGAGCGCATCGCGCACGCGGCGTTCGTCTTCCGTTGCTGCCACAAAGGCCCGGAAAGAGACCTTGTCGATCACTTGATCACTTGCTGCTTACTTTCCTTTGCCATCATGGGCTCTGATGCCGGGTCTGGTCTTCTCGGTGCCGAAGCCCTTGTGCCTCTGGCCTCGGCCCTTGCGACCGGCTGAGGTCTTTCCGCGCACAGCTCTGCCGCGGTGGACATCATTGCAGACCCAGTTGAGGTTCTTGTCATTAATGATGGATGGAGCGCACGGGTCAACCAGGATGACCTCGTAGAACTTCTGCTTGCCGTCCTCTGCCACCCAATATGAATTGAGAACTTCCATGTTGCGGAACCTTCTGCCGGCCCGCTCCTCAGCAATGCGCTGAATGGACTTGCCCTTGGAGATGGGGTTCACGCCCATTTTGCTGGTCTTTCTGTTTCTCTGGTAACGGGACTTTCTTCTGCCGCCCCTTCTTACCTTCACGCGTGCCACGATGATGCCCTGCTTGGCCTTGTAGCCGAGCGCCCGCGCCCTGTCCAGGCGGGTGGGCCGGTCAATCTTCTGCACGGTGCTTTCCTGGCGCCAGGCCTTGAGCCTGTCCTGCCTCAGTGCGCCCACGTATCCCTCTCGGGGAGAGGACCAGGCATCACTGATATAGCCGTAAAAAGACTTCATCTCTTTTCACCCTTGCCGGTTCGACCAACGGTCACATTCCGGAACTAGGGGGGAGATGGGGTACTAGGAGATAAAGGTTTGCCAGGTGAGCGAGGTGAATGGTGAGGACTTGGTGTTATTGTATGCCTTTCGGCCCCGCACGACGCTGAATATCGATAAAATAGAGGGAAACCGAAAGACCCTACCCACAGGCTCAAAGTTGGAAGGCTGCGGATCGAATATCTTGTCGATGGACACCAGATAGTCATTTTCAACATATTCAGGAAGAAAAGGAAATCGAAAAGTAATTATTCATCCTTGTTCCATATAGATCTTGAACCAAAGGCAAGGGATTAACATAAGATCAAACTATAAAATTTTTTTGCTGATAATGATGTTGACGATGATTGTATTAGATGTGGACGGTGCAAACATAAGCTACGAGGAAGCAAGAAGTTTAACGACTGAGATTAATCAAATTAATAGACCCTCGGAAAATTCAACGTCGCTTGTTGCCGGTATTCAAATTCTGCCGGGTCTTTTGGATGGCTTGATCCTGATAGATGTGACTCCGAAGTCATATACAGTCAAAGATATATGGACGGCCTATGTCTTGGGTGTAATATCATTCGACATGGTTAGACATGCCTGTTCAGAAATCTATCGGTGCTACATCGATGTGAAAATTCGCGGCAATTCGTATATAATCACGGTCGCTTCACCAGATCTCGAAGGAATTCCATATAGTTTAACGAATATATCTATATCAGATAAAAGTATTCCTGCATATTACGATGTTATCAACGAATTAATCAATGAACAACTAGCTTCTAACAATCCGATGAAAGAGGCAGGTGATTATCAAAGATCCATTACCTAGGAGTAAGCATCACATTTTGGCGATCTCATTCATCCTGCTCGGATATCCTCTATTATGGGGCATTACAGGAAATAATTTTTCTGTGTTTTATGAAAATAGTGGAGGTCTTCACGTTAATTTTTTAAATTTATATAGAAGGATACCAAACATAAAACTCTATAATGCAATTGCAGCAATATTGATGGCGGCTGCATTGGTGCTGCCTGCGACGGCACAATCGGCTGGGAGTAGAGATAATCCAGTGCCCATAGGAACCTACGTAGATATGGATGATAATTGGGAGATAACAGTGCTGAGTGTCTTCCCAAATACCACGGAAGAAATGGTTTATGGCAGTACATCAAGTAGGTTTGAACGCGACCCAGGAGAAGAGATCTTCCTTGCGAAAATTCAGGCTAAGTATATTGGGCCAGGGTCGCACTACTTTAGGAGAGATCATATCTGAGTGCAGTTTGATCAGCGTCGTTAGGCTATGGCACGTTAGCGGTCAAGCTGATGATATGATACTGGATTATATTCCTAGCTTATCAAGACGTGTTCACAGGCGGTGTGATAAAGGGCATTGTGGCCTGGCTAATTCCTCCGGAGGACGCAAACCATTTGGTTATGTACGATCGCACCATTGAAATTAACAAGCGCACTTGTATGGCGCTATTCCAAAGCTGAACTGAGTGCAAGAGGTGGTCATGCCCTTTACCTCCCAAAGCATCTATCGAGCGATTCAGAGGATCTAAATATATAAAAATATAAGAAATAATTAATAATATTACGATGGCAGCCAGCAAGACCAGATCGCTCAAACATAGCTCCCTATCCGACAGAGATTTTGAGGCGATCTCCGAAGGAGAGGAGACAAAATGTGCTGATGACATCTGGGCCTATTACGAGTCCCATAAGGACGAGGTCGAAGATGTGGAAGAGTATGCCAGGAAGCGCAAAATTATTCCGTGAGCATGGCCTGATGCTGCTTTAGGAAATGCCAGGGCTTTGAATGCTCCCTGTAAACCCAAAAAGAAGAATGTGCCACTTATTGACGCGCGTGATAGTGTGAGGGCGAGACTCATATCCCAACGAGCTTCATCATCTCTGAATCTGATACAATCCCGTCTTCCCGATCATTCAGGCGCTCAAGAGCGATGAGACAATCGACATACTCACTAAAATTTTCCGCAAGAATTTCGGCCATTCTTTCCTGAGTTCGTGTAGATGTTGGAATACAATCAAGCTCCCGTCGCCGTATTTACCTCTCCTCCAGCAGCGGATCCATGCATCCATTGAGTCGGAAAGCCTCTTCCCTCTCGATGCATGTAGGACAGCTCCGGCAGGGCAAATCCCTTCCCTGGTAGCATGACCAGGTCATCTCGAAAGGAACTCCAAGTTCGAGGCCCATCTTCACGATCTCGGCCTTGGTCAGATCCACAAAAGGCGCCTGCAGCTCCACCGGGTGCCAGGCTGTGGCCAGGCGAATGGCAGGCTTCAGGGCCTCCACAAACTCCGCCCGGCAGTCTGGATAGATAGTGGAATCATTCTTGTGAGCGGCATAATAGACCGCCGGAACTTCGTGAGCCTCGGCGTAGCCTGCAGCTATTGAGAGCATGATCATGTTGCGATTGGGCACTACGGTCTGCTTGGCGGCATCTTCAGTGTAGTGGCAACTTGGCACATCCTTTCCGCCCAGAAGGGCGCTGTCGCCCAGAAGTGCAGCGAGGTTGGAAAGATCCACCACGCGATGGGGGATGCCCAGCTTTTCTGCAATCTTTCGGGCGCAGTCTATCTCCTTCTTATGCCTCTGAGCATAATTGAAGGTGAGCGCATAAACCTCGTGGCCATCATCTTGCATCTTGTAGAGAAGAGTGGTCGAATCCACTCCTCCGGACAGAATCAATACCGCCTTCATCTGCATCTCCTGTCATCAGAAGCTGTAATTAATACTATGCCCGAGGGCTTTCTGTCCCTGGCACGGACCGGACCATCCGGACACCAAGCGGCCATGCTCTGAGAAAAGCGGCCTTACTGCCGCGGTCTTCAATCGATCAGGAGGCCAAAGATCAGGCTATGGCCAGCCCGATCTTCAGGTGCTATTGTCAAGCCTTGCATTTTGGCCTAACAAGATTATATCAGACCTATTGAAAAAATGGCATGGCAATTTACTCTGCCACCACCTCCACGGTCTTCGGGTTCAATCCATAGAGGCTCTGGCGCGCATCCTGGAAATAGAAGCGCTCCTGAAGGATGTCTTCCTCCTTCAGTCTATTCAGGGCATACCTTACGGTCCTCGGCGGAAGATATGTCTTTGCGACAATATCCTTTTGCGTCAGAAGGCTGCCTGATTCCAGCACTTTGAAGACGAGCTTTGCCGATGGCGGCAGGTGCTCTATCTTCGGGCTGGGTGATTCATTTTTGGCTTTGGCAAAGTCGATCCCTCATTTTCATTTCACCGACCACGCATTATACCATGAGGCATTATTAAACTACCCTTTGCGGCAAATTCTGCTGCCAATAGTATTGAAATAAAAAAGCATGACAAATTTGGTAAGGATCATTTGTCATTGGGAGAGTGCCGAAGATCCCGGGCCAGAGGCCCCTCACCTCATCCACAGGATATGCGCCTCTTCCAGCGGGACAAAGGCCCCTTCATGGCAGGCTATGATGCGGGGCGTATAGTCCTCTGCGGGCCGCGTCGGGTTGACCTGGGCTGAGAAATGATATCCATTCACAGAGCCTGCTAGCGGATCTCCTCGGGCCATGACCACCTTCTCCGCGGGTTTTTCTCCAAGAGGATCGGCATACAGCTCCACCTGCACATCCTGCAAGGACAGCTCACCCAGATATACCTCTAGCTGAAAGCTCAGAACATCATTTTCTCTGCTGTAGACCAGCCTGCCGAAACGAAGCCCATTCCAGTTCTCCCCGAGCCGCTCCTGCCAGGCGGCCAGCTCCACTGCTTGCCGTGCACCATCTGCCGTCCTCTGGCGGTAGGCTTCTGCTGCAGGCTGATAGACCTTCTCAACGTACTCCTTCATCATCCTGGTGCTGCTGTAGCGGGGCGTAAGCCTTGTCATGCTGGCCCTGACCCTTGCCACCCATGAAACAGGAATTCCCTTTTCGTTCCGCTCATAAAAGAGCGGGACAACCTGCTCCTCCAGCAGCCGGTAGAGCATCTCTGCCTACACCTCATCTCTGCCCGGCTCGCCGTGCTCCTTGTCATCTCCCAGACACCAGCCCACCTCCGGGTCATAGGCCTCATCCCACCATCCATCAAGGCTCGAGAGATTCAGGCCCCCATTGGCCAGGGTCTTCATGCCGCTGGTGCCGCAGGCCTCATTTGGGCGGCGGGGAGTATTGATCCAGACATCGACGCCTGGCAGGAGATGCTGCGCCTCATCGATGTCATAGTCCTCCAGGAAGACCACCCGATCATTGAGCTCCGGGCGCGAGGCAAAATCCGCCATCTTTTTCACCATTTCCTTTCCGATCACATCCGCAGGATGGGCCTTGGCTGCCATAACCAGTTGCACGGGATGCTTGGGATTGGTGAGAATACGAATCAAGCGCTCCGGGTCATGCAAAAGAAAGTCTGTGCGTTTGTAGAGAGTGGCCCTTCTGGCAAAGCCAAGTGTCAGGGTGTTTGGGTCAAGGACATGCCTCGCAAGCTTCAGAGCCTCCGAGGGCGCCCCATGCTCTTGGAGCTGCCTTGAATGGCGGCGGCGAACATAGTCCACCAGATCTGTCCGTACCTCAGCCCTGAAGCACCAGAGTTCTGAATCTCTGAGCCTGGAGATGCCCCGTCCCGAATAATCAATGCCATCCGGCTGGCAGTTCGAGCCGCAGGCTCTGGTCCAGAGACTCTGCGCCGCAGGCGA
>CABMDX010000070.1 GCA_902385025.1 uncultured archaeon
AAAATTGTGGGCAGGAATAAAACCAGTGCCATTAGCACTATGAATGCAACAAACAGCAACTGTTGCCTTCTTTGGGCTGATTTGAACTTCGATTCGCACAGCTCGTCGCAGAAGTTTTCATCCGGCCTCACGGCATTTCCGCAGACAACACAGTGCTTGTGGGGCGTTATTTCCGCCATCAGATCACCGACCATACGTATCTCTCGCGAAAGGGTAAATAAGGCTTTGCCCCGGCGCGGACCTCGTAATACGATATATATTTTGGTCTTAATGAATGAGGCGTTCCTATTGATGCCACTTTTGTTTATAATTTTACTCTTGCTTCATTGCTGTGTTAGTATCGCAAAAGAGTATTGGCCGAAATTTCGCGGGCATTATGTCTGATATCATGACCATAAAGCCCGAAATACAGGCTATATGAAGTGAATGACTTTTAAAATAACTTTATACACTTGGTTATTCAAATTGCAATCTTCAGGAAGCGTTCAACATTCACCTCGGGAAAAATTTCAAATTTATTTTTCCACTGGAAATAAAGGGGTTGGTTTTATCCCAATTCCTGCCCCTTCAATTGCATTAACTATAAAAGGAGCCTTGGCAAGTAGGTGTTCATGCCAAGATTACCGGTGATTCTCTTCATTGCCTTTCTCATCTGGCTTATGCCGATTGAAGGGGCAAGAACTTACATTGTGGATGATGATGGCTTCGCCAATTATGAGACCTTTCAAGATGCCATAAATTCTGCAAATAACGGTGATACGATTTATATTAAGCCCGGAACCTACAGTGAAGAGGTTATCCTGAACAAGAGCCTCTCCATCATGCCGCTTACCGGCGAGAAAGGTCCCATAGTTCTCAGAGGGGATGGCAAGACGACTGGCATCACAATAACCTCCGGGGGATGCTCTCTGGAGGGCCTGACATTGGCGAACTTCACCGGTCCGGGGATCAGCATCCGCTCCAACGGAAATGTCATAACGAAGAATAATTTTGAGACGGATCATCCCGGAGTCCTGGGCGTGGATTCGCAAAAGAATATCATAAGCGGCAATAGCATGCTTGACTGCGAGGGTGTTGTGGCACTCCGGGACAACAGCAGCGATAACAACGTGCTCAATAATGATATGAACGGTGGAGTTGTAGCGGTTTTTATCAGGGATGCAGGAAAAAATCTTGTAACGGAAAATAAGGCCTTTGATTCCACTATTGGTATCTGGGTTATGAACAGCAGCAATGCTCTTGTCTCTTCTAACGATATTCAGACCAAGACATACGGCATCTGGGTCATGAACAGCAGCGATTGCAGCTTCTCCAATAATGCGATCTTCGGTCCTTCTCGCGGCATTTATCTCATGAACTCCAGCCTCTTGACCGCGAACAACAATAGCGTCAAGGATTCCAAATATGGCATTGCTCTTGAGAATGTCAGCCAGAGCCAAATCCTGCAATGCAGTCTGGAGAACAGCACCAGTGCCATCGGCCTTGCTGCGAGCAATGGAAACCGTATAGCTGGAAACAGAATTGCCAATTCCGGCGACCTGGCACTTGAGATGGGCTACTCCAGCGGCAACAGATTGACGGACAATGATGTCTCCCAATGCGAGAGGGGCTTTATGATAATTGACTCCCCGGATAATCTTCTTTCGAATAATCGCTTCCAAAGTGTCAAATGGAGTCTTTATGTGGAAAGTTCCAGCCGCGAGGGCTATAACAACAGCATAGACGAGTCCAATCTGGTAGATGGAAATCCCATCGCCTATCTCTATAGCCGCTCAGGAGTGCAGATCCAGAATAAGAAGCTGGCACATCTTACAATGGCCTATTGCGACAACGCCACCGTGAAGGATAACAGCATCTCAAATGATGCTGTCTTTCTCTTCAGCACCCGTGACAGCAGGGTTCTGGGCAACAATGTGTCAAGCTGCTATGGTATACGTCTTATTGGCTGCATGAACAATGAAATTGGTGGCAACAGGCTGATCGGCAACAGCTTCAGCGGCCTGTTCATGGCCAGCTCAGACTCCAACCAGATCCAGGAGAACAACGCCTCTTTGAACAATCAGAACGGCATCTCTCTCATCGACTGTCATAAGAACATCATTCGGGACAACGTCGCGGATCATAACTTTGAGGCAGGAATCTGGCTGAACCTATCCAACGACAACCAGATTTATCAGAACCTGGTCAGCAACAATCCCATGGGCCTGAGGATTATGTACTCCTCTGGAAACCTGATTTATCACAACAACTTCCTCGGCAACAAAGAGCATTCGCAAGACGAGCAGGGCAACAATAGCTGGGATGATGGAAATGTCACGGGCGGCAATTACTTGACGGGTCACGTTGCCAAGGGCAATCCCAGCAGCGATTGGCCGAGGATTATCAAGGGCGGAAAGGCGGACCGCTATCCTTTCCAGGAGCAGAATGGGTGGGAGAAGGCAGAGCCAAAATAGTCGACCATCCAAATAAGGCTGACAGGCAATATCCTCCTGGCTAGGATCTGTCGGATTGATTCTTGCCTCTCTCTTTTTAAGCAGAAAATTGCTCTGGCATATAGACTGGAGAGGGTTATTAATAATGATTCGCGAAAGAGTAGAGAATCATTGGAAAAGTCGTCTGAGAGGTGCAATGCGCCATGAGAATGAGCAGTCGGCAGCCTCTGGCCATAATGAAATCAATTGCAGCTATGGTATTAATCTTGCTGGTCTTTGCTGAGCCTTGCGCGTCCGAGTTCGAAGCGGCCCCGGGACAGGGGATCACTGACATAATCCGCCTGGAATCAGAGAATTATATCCTTTTCAGTGTCTATGGCTATGTCTCAGGCTGGTCGCTTGATCCGGCGAACAGTCCGGCAAGCTCATCCGGATCTCTATCCCTATCGACAGATTCAGCCTGGAGCGTTACGGTTACATCTGATACCGGCGGCTATCTGATTGAATATGATAATGATTTAGGAGAGTATATTGAAAACGGCAAAGCGCTTAAAAGCCCGATGGAGATCTATGTCCGGAGCACAGAATCATATACTGGATACAAGGCAGTGCCAAGTAATGGCGCCCTTCTTGTGGAGGGCTCCGGCATTTATTCCGGCACAATTCCCTTTACGTACGAGCAGAGCACTGACTGGCAGGATGAACCGCTGCAGGAAAACCACGTCTATCGCATGGTAATTACATTTACGGCATCTTCTTATGGCTAAAAATGAAAATTCATATGAGATGCAGGATAAGACATTCTCCTGGTTTGGACGCGATTTGCATGCAGCCATCTCTGGCGTCTCAAATAAATGGGAGTTTTGCTCACGGGTGTTAATTGTCTATTTGATAATGATATCAATGGTGGCTGCGACATCCGATAGAAACTTTTATACTTTGGATATTGACTTGCCTCCTGCGGTTGCACATGGCGTTGTCGTTTCATGTACCCTTTCGCAGGGATTGACCTATTTGCCTGAGAGCCTGACTGTCTTGGGTGCAGCCAGGAATCCTGCCACAAGCTTGATCAAACTTGAAAAAACTCAAATAAGCTGGGATTTTGGTGAAGTGAACAACTCGAGGAATCAGGATCTGCAAATTCAGTTCAGGGTTGTTGTGTCTGATATCGCCAGTAACCTGGATGGCAAGATAATTCCGCCTGGCCTCGTTACCTTATGCTGGACCGATTCAGGTGGCCTTATTCATAAAAGCTCTTCAGGAACCGGTCCCGTCAAGGTCATTGAGCCTGCTCTATCCACCGAGCAGCGCTTTGAGCCCACTATGGCCATGAGCATGGATAGCGTGATATGCAGCATAACCATGATCCATTCAGCCTCCAGTCATGCAGATGCTCTTGACGTGAGCCTCACAGAGGCCATTCCCCTGGGACTGACATACGTCCCCGGCAGCATGGAGATAGTGGCAGGTCCGGCCGGCAGAAAGGACGACTCAAAGGCAGCAGAGCTTGTCTGGTATTTCGATAGTGTTGATCGATACTGGTCCGGAGAAAACAAGATAGTTCTCAAATATAAGGCGACTGTTGACAGGAGGACCAAGACTGGCAGCAAGCTCACGGCCAAGTCAGAGCTTGTCTGGCATAGTGCACAGGCCGATAGTCTGGAGTGCAGGAGCTATTCCGCCTCATCGGAAGGCAGCATCTACATAATTTCCAGACCGCCTGCCTTCAATCACACGCTTGCCGATT
>CABMDX010000071.1 GCA_902385025.1 uncultured archaeon
CCCTATTATTCGGCATCAATGAGGATGAGATAGTGGCATTCCTTACCGGGAGAGGATTCTCGAAAATTTGCAGTGTGACCAGCAAGGATTACGGGGAAGCCTATTTCCGGGGTGCAAATAAAGATCGTGCAGTGTCCGGCCTGCTGTACTTCGCCCATGCTTCCGTCTAGCAGCCATCTGCCAGACGATTCCGGGACGCGGCCTTCGAGTTGGGAATGGACAACAGATTTTTTCTTTCCAAGGCCGAAATTATGTTCTTCCCGGCCAAGAGTGACCGCTGTTTGGGATATGCTATAGATCCCGGTCCCGGTGGACGGGATCTTTTTGCCGAAAAATAAGGCTACCAGGGCTTCTTATCCTTCATCTTCCTGATGTATTCCTCCCTTGATAGGCCGCGACACTCCATCAGGCTTTGCTTGAGACGCTGGCCGTGCTCCTTGAGCCACTCGAATTTTGTGCAGCCGTCCAGATCACTGCAGGAACTGCATAGATCGTATCCTCTCTGTCTGGCGCAGATTCTGATAGTGCAGTCAGGAGGGCCGCCGCCGTTTGCGCATCCAGCGCAGCAGGCGTACTTCTCCACCCATTCCAGGCCCCGGTCCACGGCGCTCCAATCAATGCTATCCCCGCCGGGAATATATGGCGACCACATGGGTATCTTGCATTCCGAAATGTGCTTTTTCGTCTGGCTCGCGCTTTCGGCAACTGAGCCGTTTCCCAGAGGACAGGCAGCGCAGACGATGCCGCAGGGCCCGGCCTGGTCCCTGATCCTTTCCAGAGCCTCACTCATAAAGTGATGATATTCCATTCAAAATATTTATACCATTTGAAATGGATTTCCAGTCGAACGCCGCAGCATTCCCCCCAAAAAGATCTCATTCGTCTCATTCGGTCGCGTGAGTGGACTACTGAAAAACGCTAGCAAGTAACATAATGAGCGCCATTGGCCAAAATGAACCTTCTGATTTCGATTCTCTAAATATTTTTCAGTAATCCTCACCCACGACCAATATTAATAGTAGTAGATAAACACCTAATAATATCGATATTGGATAAAATTTCCACATTTTTGTCGCTTATATCGAGTTTTAATCTCAAGTTCTCAATTCGTTGATAAGATAAAATGTGTAAAAATATATAGTACTAAACCTGCGTTCCATATCCTTGAGAAATGTGTATCAGTTTACACGCGATCTATATATCCATAAAGCAAATCATAAATGTGAAATTAAATCAAATTTCGATTACCGATTGCTCGGTTAACCGTTCAGATAATCAGGCTATGGTTAGGGAGAGAATCTTAAATAAAGCTATTTTTTATCCATCATTAATATTATTCATTATAGGAGTAGCTTTTACCGCCTGGGAAATTCTATTTCCCTTTAATCTTCTGAATCGTGAACTCGTTTTTTACTTCACTGGATTCATGACAAGCTTTGGAAGTTTGACGTTCGTAGAATACTTTGATTCATCTAAGAATCGTGCCGAAAGTGAACGGAAAGCTAGGCGATTAGAGGGACCGCTTGAAGAAAAACAACGAGATGCCGCTCTTATCGGGGTAGTGTCATCGGGAGTTTTGTTGAAGTATCCCATTGAAGAAAAACTTCGGTATATGGTTGTGGGTGCATTGCGTAGGTTGGACATCAATCAAGAGAATTTCGACGATTTCGAGAAGTTTTGTAACAATTTTGATGATGAGATTGCAGAGAAGGAATCTTTGACTGACGCTTATCTCAGATTTCTAGCCATGTTATCATTATCGGCATCGAAAGGTATGGGAGATATATGTAACTTATCTATGCGAGCATTTGCAATATTCTTTTTTGGTACCCAGCTTTCCAAGGGCATGGCTCACAAAGAGATCTCTAAGGCAGACCTTGAAAACATGCATCAACTGGTTGGGACTATTGATGTATATAATGAAAACTATGAACTAGTGAAAGATGAATTAGTTGGAGAATTTAAAGAAGATGTGGTGAGAATTACGGGGAACATTTCTCGGCTGAGGACTATTTTACTGAAAGCACAACACGAGGTGTCAGTTAAGGACACTTCAAAACTAGATGCAGATCTCGTCGAAATGAGAAAAGAGATAAAAAATATTGAGGAGAATGTAACTGAGCTAATTTCCCGTTAGGGAATTTCGCCAAATTCTGGAGTGAAACCCCAAGTAGACAATGAGTTAAGCAACAGCAACTCATGGAGGGACGTAGAGAAAAAAGACGAGGCGGCCCGAAGATCAAGAGCGGCATTTTCCACGACCTCTCATTCGAGCTGCAATGAATTGAACGTGTACCCAGAAGATCGACTGTGCCATGGCCAAAGCCCGCTTGAGCGTCAAACAAGTATCCTTTACCTAAATTAAGCTTACTGGCGTTGGTTTCATATAGTTGCAGATCCGGGCATAGACTCATGCCAAACTGGATCTACCCCAACTTCGAATTCCGGCCCAAAAGGCCACTCTTTCTTTGCATCATCTCTAACACCGACACGGGAAAGATTCCCGGCCTTTCTGCTGCCGGAACCACGCCGGAACTGACCGACTACACTCCGGGAGCAGATGCCGAGCTTGTGGAGACCAACAGGATCATCACCATGCCCGAGCTGCCCGAAGCTCCCGGCGGCTCGCCCACTCCAGCCATCGTCACCAAGGCAGCCCTGAACCTGACCGGTGTCCCCTCTCTCTTTGCGGCCTCTGGCCTGCGAAAGAAGCCAGCAGTTCCCTATGTCGAGCTGGGCGGATCTGCAGGCAATGATATCAGAAAAGAGAGTGCTGTGCCAGATGCGAGAGCGATCTATGAGAACGCTGCAAACCTCGGAAAGAAGCTTGCCCGGCTCTCGGACTGCGTCTTTATCGGTGAGTCCATAGCCGGAGGCACAACCACGGCTCTTGCCGTTCTCAAGGCCCTGGGCTATGATGCAAACGTTAGCAGTAGCTTTGCCACAAATCCGACCGGCCTGAAGACGCAGGTGGTAGAAGAGGCCATGAAGCGCGCGGGTGTTCGGAATGGAAGCCTGAAGAGCGATCCTATCCGGGCAGTCACGGAGCTGGGAGACCCGATGATGCCTGCAGCTCTCGGCCTCATGCGTGGCCTTGCCGGCACGAAGGTGATGCTGGCAGGCGGAACGCAGATGGCCGCAGTCCTGGCACTGGGAAAAGCCCTGGGAATTGAGGGAGACATATCCATCGTCACCACGAAATATATCATTGAGGATAAGACTGCGAGCTTCCGCGAGATCGTTGAGTCTGTGGGCAGGCCCTACTACTATTCAGATCCGGGCCTGGAGAACTCCAAGATTCCTCCGGTGCAAATCTATGCCCAGGGGTACGTCAAGGAGGGCGTTGGCATGGGAGGCGCAGCGCTCCTGGCTGCCATATATGGCGTGGAGCAGAGAAGCCTTGTCGAGGAGACGGACCATGTGCTATTGACAGTCGAGCTTCCCAAGAAATGACAGCCTTCAATGTCTTCTAAATTTTTTGGATAATATGAAAGCTGCCGTTCTGAAAGCGCCTGGCGTGCTGGAGCTGGAAGATCTGCCGGATCCCGTCTGTCCGAAGGGCGGAGCGTTGCTGAGGGTGCTGGCCTGCGCCGTATGCGGCACGGATGTCAAGATGCTGGAGCGCGGACATAAAGACCTGTCATACCCGCGCGTTCTGGGCCATGAGATCGTGGGCCGCATTGTTGAGATTGATAGAGATTGTGGCCTCTTTGAGGGCGATCTGGTGCAGGTCTGGCCGGGGATCGCTTGCGGAAAATGCGCTCAATGCCAGCGGGAATCCGATAATCGATGCCATGAGATGGAGATACTGGGATTTAGTCGTGATGGCGGCTTCGCTGAGCTTCTCTCCCTGCCCTGGCAGTGCGTCCCCAGAGGAGTCAATAGGCTGCCCCCGGGCGCAAAACCCGAGATTGCCTCCCTCTCCGAGCCCCTGGCCTGCTGCATAAACGGCCAGGAGCTGGCAGGTGTCGGCAAAGGGGACAGTGTGCTGATCTTTGTAGCGGGTCCTGTGGGCACTCTTCATGCTCTCCTGGCAGAAATGAATGGAGCTGAGAGCGTAATTTTGGCAGAGACTCTGGCAAACCGGGTCCGCCTGGCAAGAGCACATACAAATGCCAAGATAATCAGTCCGACGGATTCTCTGAAGCCAGCAATTTTTGAAGAGACTGGAGGCGCGGGTGTCGATGTCATCCTGACCGCAACTCCGGAGGTCAGAGTTGACGCCGGACTTCTCAAGCTGTTGGCACCGGGTGGGCGGATTTGCATATTTTCCGGTCCAAAACAGAGTCACTGTTCGGAGCAGGTGGATCTCTGGTCGCTGCATTACCGGGAGCTGACAATCGTTGGAGCCTACGGCTGCACTAGCCGCCAGAACAGACAGGCTGCAAAGCTCTTGACATCTGGAAAGATAGATGCCGGCTGGATCCTCACCAAGATGACAAGAGCTTTGCAG
>CABMDX010000072.1 GCA_902385025.1 uncultured archaeon
ACTCCAAGGCCGGTGCTCCTATTGGGGACAAGCACCTTATCGATAACATAAATGGTACCGTTGTCGTAAGCCTTGGTGGCAGTGACATTTGCCCCATTGATCTTCAGACCATTGCTGCTGTCTATGGTCAGGTTCTCTCCTTGTAGAGTCCTGACAGATGATAGCTCGGAGATATCTGCAAAATCCCCGCCGTTCCAGACAATCATATAGCTGAGGGTGCTCTTAAGCTCGCTCTGATTTTCCATGACGCTGCTAATATCTGTATTTGTGGCGTTGGCAAAAGCGTCATCACTGGGAGCGATGACCACAAAAGATCCGCTGCCGATGATCAGCACGCCCTGGTTATTCAGGATGGCGGCAAGGCCCGAGCTCTCCAGGGCCTGGGCGAATGTATTGAGGCCAAGCTCGCTTGCGGCTTCGGCTGCGCCATTGCTCTGGGCAACACATACGCCTGCACAGAGCACTGAGATTAAAAACAACAAGCTCAGAAAAATTACAATCTTTTGATTCATAACATGAACCTCCACTCTATCATTGAGTTGGAGAAGGCAGGAATAAAAGATAAATCTTTTTACCGTAGGCGGATCTGCCGTGGGCGGTTGGCGAAATATTGAATAGCAAAAGCCGTCTAATAAAAGGGTGTGAAGCCTTCCGCCATCATATCCATAACTTTGCTCGCAGTGCTCCTTCTTTCTTTTGGCGCACTTGCTCATGTGCCCCTGTCTGCAAGAGGCAATGACAACATCACCTCTGCGTTGCATATTTCCGATGCTGCAAAATCATTTGCCATATATGGCCGCCTGGACTCCGGCGAGGTGCATTACTATAGACTTGACATGCAAAAGGGGGACATAATATCTCTGTCCCTGTTCGTTTCTGCCAGTCCGAAGGAGCTTGACTTCAGGCCCGGTATGGTGCTCTATGGTCCGGGAATCAAGAGCGAAGGCCCGCTGCCGCAGGGGCTTGCCTTTCCGCCTGAGAAGGCCTCTGGAGCCATGACCATTCCTGGAACAAGAGCAGAAAGTGCCACTTATGAGCCATTCGCACCCAGCAGCTTTGTTCAGATGGCGAATGTCAGCCTCTCAGCCCCGCAGACTGCCAGCTTTATTGTGGCTGTCTTTTCCGGCAACACAAGCGGCCACTATGGCCTGGCCACAGGCTATCGCGAGGAGTTCAGTTTCATGGAGAGAATAACCGCTCCTATCCAGCTTATATCGGTTTATATCTGGGAAGGACAGAGTCCTGGATTGGTCCTCACTCCCTTCATTGCAGCCGAGATCATCGGCCTTCTTGTCTTCTATTGGGGCAGGAGGACGGCCTATCGCATGGCTGGCACTCTCGGCGGGTTCCTATTCCTGGCCACTCCTGCGTCGGTCTTTATGCAGATGGTGTTCAGCCTGACCCGGGCGCCCTTTGGACCGGATGTGTATATCACTCTCGTCATAGCCGTTTTTCATGTCCTTCTGGGCGTAGCCGCAATTCGCTTGGCGGGAGGAGAAGCAGGGATATTGCATAGAGTTCTTCTTGCTGTCCTTGGAACCATGGCCTTGCTGGCCGGCTCAGGGCTGATTCTCGGGCCTCTGCTGGCAATCGCGGGCAGCCTTCTGCCATCTCGCAAATTACCCAATCTGGCAGATCATATGAAAAGAGATATTAGATTTGAGCGACCATAGTTGATGGAAGAGACAATAATTTCTGGAGACACGAGTTATGAAGAGCCTTAAGGGTACGAAGACCGAGAAAGTCCTACTGACTGCATTTGCCGGGGAATCCCAGGCCAGGAATAGGTATTCATATTTTGCCTCTCAAGCGAAAAAAGAGGGCTTTGAGCAGATTGCTGCCATTTTCCTTGATACCGCAGATAACGAAAAGGAGCATGCAAAGGTCCTCTTCAAGCTATTGGAAGGCGGTGAGGAAAAGATCGATGCCTCCTATCCGGCAGGGGTCATCGCAGACACTGCAGCCAATCTCAAGGCCGCGGCAGATGGGGAGCGATATGAATACAGCGAGATGTATCCTGAATTTGCGGACATTGCTGATTCGGAGGGCTTTCCGGATATCGCAAAAACCCTGCGAAACATAGCCGTAGCCGAGAGAGGGCATGAGAAGAGGTACCTCGCATTGCGCAAGAATTTGTTAGTGGGAACCGTCTTCAAGAAGAACAAAAATGTTGTCTGGAGGTGCCGCAATTGCGGATACATCCATGAAGGCAGCGAGGCACCCGACGAGTGCCCGGCTTGCAGCCATGCTCAGGCATACTTTGAGCTTTTGGGCGAGAATTACTGATCAGAAGCTCAAAATTGGCTTGAAGAGAGGTTTTAGCCTCTCCTGTTCAATTTTAATTTCATTTTTCATATACTCTCGTGACACAATGAATTGTAATTCCCCAATCTCGGCGTAGCATAGTATTTTTAAACTTCGGGGAGAATGACTCTGCTGATAATGGCATGAGACGACTGATATTTCTATTGGCGATTTGGCTCATGATAGGCCATAATCTCTGCAGTGAGCTTGTCATTAAGCTCGACGGCAGCCAGGGCAGTTCACTATTTAGAGATCTGACCAATAACACAACAAGCAATGCCACGGACGCGGCCAAATCAGGCGATCTGCTGAATCTCTCAAGCGGCACGGCATCGGTTGAACTGGGCGGAGATAAGGGCTCGACGATCTTTGAGAATCTCACAATCAATTCGAGCCTGAATAGACTCGCAAATGACTCAGATAAGGGCTTGGATTCATGGGGATCTACGCCCCGCAAAACCCCTCGTGTCCCGACTTATGATCCTTCAAAGGTTCAAACGATTGATGTCCTACGCCAGAATCATGGATTCTAAGCGGTCAAGATGATGGTGCCAGGGTGAGTGGCAAAGCATACCATTAATTTTTATAAAAGCAATGCGAAAAGCGTGTGGGGACGAATGATGAGAATCTTGCTGATTATAATTATCTGCGCATTAGTGGCCCTGACAGGCATGAATTCAGCTTATGGCTTTCAAAGCGTTGGAGAGGATTATGGCCAAACATGGCTGGATCAATATGGAACAAAACCCTCCTCCACTTTTGAGGCTCATAATAATCTCTGGAGCTGGGGGCAGTCTCCCAAGGGTTATAATGTATTGAACGGAACCCTTTATCCTCCAGGATATTTGCCTCAATGGTATTATCCAAGCAGCTACACTTACTTTGATCCGATCTACTTGAATGATACCATGGTCGGAAATTATCTCACGCCAAGTCAGTCGACTGCATCTCTATCTTATGTGGAACCATG
>CABMDX010000073.1 GCA_902385025.1 uncultured archaeon
ATACCATTTTGAATACATTTGGGCAAGCCATTCAAATTTTGCTGGAGAAGCATATAGGGAAAGAAGGTGCAGGGAGGATATAGAAATGGATTCGATAAAGCTCAGGGATATGGCAGCGCCGGATATTCCAATTATCGAGAATTGGCCCGCATATCCGGAGGAGTTCAAGGATCTCGATTACGCATTGCGCGAGGGTGGTTGGATCAGCCAGTATTCCTGCAAGGTTGGGACGGAAACTTATACAGCAGAAGAAAATGGCGTTATCATCGGCTTTACTATTCTATCCAGGGACGACCCCGATTGCCGCAGAGCAGAATTTCGAATTGCGCTTTCTCCCTCTGCCCTTGGTCAGGGCCTGGGAAAGAAGCTCGTCGGGATGACTCTGGAAAAGGGGTTCATGAAAATTGACCTTGAAGAGATCTACCTGATTGTAAGAAGGAAGAACCACCGCGCTATAAGCCTTTACGAAAAAAGTGGTTTTCGGTGCCTGGGAGAGATGAGAAAAGAGATTAACGGGGCGATGGTGGATCTCTATGAGATGGCTATCGAAAAGAGACATTTTTGGAAGAGCAAAGGAGAATAAAGGCATGACAGAAGAGACACAGGCATTGTTGGTCATCGATGTTCAGAATGAATACTTCACCGGCCGCCTGCCGGCGACCTTTCCTGAGGAATGCCTCAGCAATATCAAAAAAGCCATGGACCATGCTTCAGGCGCAGAAGTTGCCGTTGCAGTGATCGTGCATACGGCAGCGTTCGCAGACTCGCCAACATTTCGCAGGGGCAGCATAGAATGGAAGCTGCATGCGGAGATTGAAAAGAGGAGGCGCGATATTCTGATAGAAAAGAGCCTTCCAGGCAGCTTCACGGGAACGGCTCTGGAGAGCTGGCTTCGGGAAAGACAGGTCAAGCGGGTTGTCATCTGTGGCTATATGGCGCAGATGTGCTGCGATACGACTGCACGACAGGCATTTCATCTGGGGTTTCATGTGGATCTTCTCTCCGATGCTACAGGAACGCTGGCAGTGCAAAACAGCGCTGGATCCATCTCAGCCCAGGAGCTCCATCGAGCAGTGATGGTGACGCAGGCAATGCGCTTTGCGAGGGTGATGAAGACTGATGAATGGATATCAGGGAGAATAAACATATAATGGAAAAGCAGAATGTAAGCTATAGATAGTAAAGGAAATATCTATGATTTCTATCAGGCCCTTCAATGATGCTGACGGTCCAAGGATGCTGGAAATTGAGAGACTATGCTCTCAGGGTGACGAAAAATATGCAATGGGTGTAAAAAAGACAGATATTATTTCTCGCTACATGATGTATGACAACTGGAAGATAATGGTGGCAGAAGAAGATGGACACGTGGCGGGCTGGATCGGCTGGACTATAAAGCATGCGCCTACAGATAAAAAGCCGCATACATATCTTGTAGAAGTGATGGTGCATCCCAAGTTTCGCAGAAAAGGGATCGCCTCAGTTCTCGCGAGAGCAGCCGAGAAAAGCGCAGTAGAGGCCGGCTCAGATCATATTTACTGCTACATTTTTGAACCGAACTATGCATCCCGATCCCTTTTTGAGTAACAGGGCTATTCCGATGTGCTTGACGCCAAGATATGCGAGAATGCGGTATACAAAAAAGCGAACCTTCCTGAGAGGTTTCGGATAGAGCGCCTTCAAGAAGGAGATCTCCCCGAGGCGATAAGGCTCATCAACGAGCATAATTTCGATCGGATGCACTTTGTGCCGTTCACCATGGAGAGCTTTCAGTCTCGCATAAGCGCCATCCCGGGATATGGGCCAGATGATTTCTGGACTGTTAAGGATGAAGGCCGCATAGTTGCATGCGCAGGACTCTGGGATTGCTCCAGGCTATTTGAAATGTGTTACACCAGGGAGCCGCTTATGTGGAAAATAATGGGCAAAATTATGGGGCTGCTGGGAAGGCTCATCAAGTGCCCCAAAATCCCCTCCGAAGGAGATTTTTTCAAGCTTTGCTATATTACGGATCATGCTTTTGATTCAGGAGCTTCGCAGGCCATGTTGGCGCTCCTCGGACACTTTAATAATCTGCTTCTAGAGGCCCGGAGAGACTACTTTGCAGCGGTCCTGGATGAAAGTGATCCGCTCTTTGGGGTGATCGGAAAGCTAAAGCCACAGATAGAGACCAACAAGGTATATGCGAAGTCGCTGCAGGGGGAGAAGCCAGCATTCAGTCCATTTTATGTGGATATCAGAGACCTCGTGCTTTGAGGCTTGTTCATTGAGGCTCCCAATCACCGCCCAACGGAAGAAGTGAGGTGGATCGGTAACATTGGAAGAAGCTTCTATCCGGTGCTGATCAGGGCTCGTGCCACCTTCCCTCGCCTGCAAAAATCTAAACAGATCGTTTAGCCTGCGGATCGTTCTCAAAGATACCGAAGACATTGCCTTCCGTATCCATGCAGATCGCAAAATATCCTATGTTGGGAACGGCCATCTTGGGCAGGAGCACCTTACCGCCCAGCTTCTCAACCTTGGCTGAGGATTCCAGGACAGAAGCGACTTTGAAGTGATCTACTATCTTTTGATCGGGCTGCTGGCGCTTCATCATTCCGCCTCCGATACCATCCTGGGCATCGATCATCCAATATTCTACACCCGGATATTTCTCCAATTTCCAGCCGAAGAGATCGGTATAGAACTTCTTGGCCCTCTCCACGTCGTCGGCAGGAATCTCAAAATGAATCAAATCTGGCATTTTTATCTCCAGGCACAGTTGGTTCTTTTTCTTAATTAATTTTCCGGATTCAAACATAGTCTGGCATGAAATCCAAAATCTCCCCATTTCCAGATAATTAGATAAGTTTATATAGATATTAGATAAGTATTTTTAATTAATAAATGTGATCTTTAGGTGAGGGGATGAGATTTACAGGAGTGCCCTGTGTCCTGATATGCATTGCAGCTGGTTTGGTTTTATGCTTTGCAGCTGCTGTAGCTATTGCAGAGGAGCCAGTTGATTCTCAGTCAAATATGCCGTTCAATAATGGCCTTATTGAGAAGAGCACTGAACGCCCCGAAATGACAGAGAGTTCAGGATCAGAAAGTTATCCAATTAAATTGGGAAGAAGGTCTGCAGAAAATTCTTCAATGCTGATTTCTAATAACAATAGCAGTGAAAAGACAATTGGAAATGCTAATGCCAATTTGCAGTGGCAAAAGTGCCTGGGCGGAAGAATCGACGACCTTGCATATAGCATCCAGCAGACTACGGATGGTGGCTATGTTGTTGCTGGCTACACAAAGTCAAATGACGGTGACTTCAGTGATAACAACGGTCCAATGTGGACTTGTGATGCCTGGGTGGTCAAGCTTACATCGAGCGGATCTGCACAGTGGAAGAAATGTTTCGGTGGCAGCAAAGACGACTATGCAAACAGCGTCAAGCAGACCAAGGATGGCGGGTATATTGTTGCCGGAACTACAGAATCTTATGGCTCCGGCCTTCAGGATATCTGGCTGATTAAGATCGATGCCAGCGGCAACAAAATATGGGACAGGACATTTGGCGGAACAAATAATGATGATGGCAGCAGTGTTCAGCAGACCAAAGACGGAGGATATATCATTGCGGGTTCGATACACACTACTTCTCCTGGTGACGGCTGGGGAGACGTCTGGCTTATCAAGACCGATGCCAATGGCAACAAAATATGGGATAAGACCTTTGGAGGGGCATTAGGTGATACAGGAAATTCTGTCCAGCAAACCAGCGATAATGGATACATAATTGCCGGTCACACGTTCAACTACGGCCCTGGATACAGTTCGATCTGGCTTATCAAG